>JAGHTV010000449.1 GCA_018065165.1 Candidatus Sodaliphilus fimicaballi
GTGCTTGCCGCTGGTCTCAATGCCGCTCTTCTCGAGCAGGGTGAGGATGCCCAGGGGAGTTGCACTCTTGAAGCAGGGCAGGCCCAGTGACAGGCGGCCCACATTCACGGGGTGGAAACCGTCAACATCCTTGCGGTAGTCGATAGCCTCGATTACACGCTGTGGATCGATGTGGCGGGGCAGAGGCAGTTGCACAATGAAGCCATCAACATCGTCGTCCTTGTTGAGGCGATCTACGGTGTCGAGGAGTTCTTGCTCGGTGATGTCGTCCTCATAGCGAATGAGTGTTGACTTGAAACCGCATTCCTCGCAAGCCTTAACCTTGGCTGCAACATAGGTCTCGCTACCACCGTCGTGGCCCACGAGCACCGCTGCCAGGTGAGGACGCTTCTTGCCACTGGCAAGCATTTTCTCTACTTCTTGTGCAATCTCCTGCTTGATGAGGGTTGCAATCTTCTTTCCGTCGATTAATTCCATTAAAAAACTGTATTTATTGATGTTTATAATCCTAAGATCATGTTGATGATGGCATTCATGTCGGCCACATCAACCTTGCCGTCGCCGTTAACGTCGGCAGCGGGATAGCTGCTCTTGCTCTTAAGTGCTAAGATGATGTCAATAGTGAGGTTGACATCGGCAATATCTACAACGCCGTCGCCATTCACGTCGCCAGGCTTGTAGGAAGAGCCCAGGATGGTGTAGAAGATAGTGCCGCCAGCCTTGGTGAGCGTGCCGTTAGAGTAGTAATATACACTGACGAAGTAGTCTTCGTTCTGTACTAGGTCGGGGAATTCAAACGACAGCGTCTGCGAGCCACTACTCGCGAGCGACACCTCCTTTATTTTCTGTGATACCAAGCTGCCAGAGGTGCTGCCGGTGCGGCGGTATATTTTTGCCACAATGTAGTCGTTGTAGGTTGATGTACCATTGTTGGTAACCTTGGCCGTGAATGCAAACTTGTTGTCGTTGATTTTGCCGGAATTGGCATTCTTCACCGTGAAAGAGCTTGCCGAGATTGTTGCTGTTGATGGCGCATTGAGGTAAATAGAGCTTTGCCACAGTATGTTTTGGCCCTTCTCGTCGTAACACAGTTTCAAGCTATGAGAGCCTGTTGTGGCTGCACTGATGTGCATAGAGACGTTACCAGTCATGCCAGGCTCGATGGCGCACTGTGCCACAGTGGTGCATTTGTTATCGACCAGCATATACAGCTGGCGGTAGTAGTTGGTGCTATTGTTGGTCATGTTCATCACCATCTCGATGGTGCGGTTAACTTCCCTCTTACCGTTGTAAGTCACACTATTGACACGGTAAGAGGGATCAGCGCCGTTGCCATCTGACTTGAACGTGAATGCCGTTGTGGTGATGGTTGCCTGCCAGTAGTTGACATTGGCACCGGCACAGGGCACCCAGTTGCCGGTGTTGTGCAGGCGGCAAATGGGTTTAAGATAATAAGTTCCGTTAGCGATAGAAGACGGAATATTGAAGGTCCAGTCATTAGTTTTTCCGTAGCCTGATGGTAACTGGTTGAACCAGCCGGAAAAAAGCACTTGCTTGAGTGTGCCCGAGGTGGTGTAGAGACCTATGCCGAAGTCCACGTCGGCTGCAGAGGGATACTGGCTATACATGCCGCAATGCACCTTCACGTTGCTGAATGACTGGTCCGAGCTGCTGCGGGTGTATGTGGCTTTTTCATTGACAAAACTTGTACAGTACATGGGGGCATCGTTAAAGCCTATTGTCTTGTTCTCGGGTGTGATGCCCACGACCATTGCTGAGCCCACGATGTAGCCGTCGTTGCTCACGCTGCTGCCTGCGCCCTGGTCGTTGGGGTTGAGGTTGGTGAGCAGGAAATAACCGTCGCTCATGCCGTTCCAGCCCCAGTTGATATGGAACAGACCATTAGCATCCATGCCGTCTAATACATAGCAGTGGCCGCCACCGTTATAGGCGCTGCCACGATACACCACGGGACGCTTTGCTGCAAGTTCGGTATAAATGAGGGTTGCCCATTCCTCGGCTGTGTAGTTCTCGCGGCGCAGGTAACGTCCTGTGTTAGCATAGCGGAAGTAGGTGGTGAGCATCGTGGGGACATTTGACGTACTTGCGCCCGACGATTTGTTGTAGTCCATTTCAAGTGACTGGCCCACATAGAGCATCAGTTTAGCTACAGCGGTGGTCGAAGCGTCGCTCTGGCCCCAGAAGTAATAGTCCTTCACGTTAGAGAACCCGGGGAAGCCCGATGCGCTCAGTGCGGGCATAGAGATTTTCTTGGTTTCGGTGGTATATGCAGGGATGGAACTGCTGATGGTAGCAGGCCATTTCCAGTAGTTCATCACCTGAGCCATAGCGGTTGCCACACAGCCAGTCACTGCACGGTTTGAGCCGTCGTACAGAGGGCACAGGTCGTTGAACGGTGTTCCCTGATCCCACTTGCTGGCGAGCAGCGGTGCGATGGGGGCGCGAGAGATGCTACCGTTGGGCACGGGCTGACCGTCGTTGCTGTCCAGATTGGCAATTGTCACTTCATAGCACTCAAGCAGTTCCTTGAGGCCGTCGGGCATGTTGCTCGGGTCGATAGTGCCGTTGTCGCAGTAGCCCAATACCTCGGGCATGCGGTCATCGCCCGATGCGATGACAAATGCATTGCTGTTGTTGAAGATGTAGTAGGCTGCAGTCTCGGTGTTGCCACCTTGAGCAGGAGCCTTGGCTGCCATGCTTGCTGTGCCTGCGTCAAATGTAATACCTTGCATTGCGAGGCTCTGTTGAGCACGATGCAATGCCTGATTGCGGGTCACGGGTGCTGCTATTGCCACGATGGTGGCAATAGCAATTACTAGTGTTGTGAATAGTTTTCGTTTCATATCTATAAACCAAGTATTGTGTTAATAATCATGTTTATGTCGGCGATATCGGTTACGCCGTCGCCTGTTGCGTCTGAGTGTCCGTTGTAGTAACTGGGAGTTTGTAGGCCCAGTATTACATTTATCACGCAGTTGAGGTCGCTCACATCAATCAGGTGGTCGCAGTTGACATCGCCTGGCAAGAAACTGCCCAGCAGTGTGTAAAATGGGGTAGTGGTGCCCTCAACCAACTTGCCTTGATTGTAGTAACTCAAGTGCAGACTGTAAGACTCGCTTGCAACCACCTCGTCAAAGTCGATGCTCAGTGTGGTGTGGCCTCCCTGGACCAGCGACGCTGGCAAGGTGCGACTGAGCAGCAGTGTACCCTGTCCGTGGCCCGTGTGGCGATACAGACTTGCTACGATATCGTCGTGGTAGTCGTTGCTGCCTGTGTTGAGCACGCTGAAGGTGGCGTTAAATGAGTCGCTGTTTATGTTGCGTTTCTCCTCAACGCAGTTCTCGATGGAGATTACATAAATCTTGAGTGATGCGTTGGGGCTGTTAGCAATGTTTGCTGTAGTTGTGTAAATGACCTGGGTCCCTGCCTTGTCGAGTGAAAACTTGAGTGTGTGCATGCCTGCGGTGGTGGGTGTGATGTGCATAGCGATTGTGCCTTGCTTGCCACTGGCAATGTCGCACAGTGCCACGCTTGCAGGCTCGTCGTTGTCGAGCAGGTAGATGTAACTCAGGTTCGATGTTCCCTTGTTGGTAACGCTCGCTTCGATATCGAGCTGGCGGCCAACCAACTTGGTGCCGTTGAGGTTGACCGATGTAATCTCGTACTGTGGCGTTCCGCCATCGCCCATAGCCTGCAGGGTGAGGGTGTTGCCATTGATTGTCGCCTTCACATAGTTGACGCTGGTGCCCAGGCACTGATTCCACTTGCTGGTGCCGTGCAGGCGGCTCACGGCACGCAGGCTATAGGTGCCGCTGGCTACCGATGGGTCGATGTCCAGCTCCCAGGTGCCTGTCTTCCCGTAATTGGGGTAAAGGTCGATGAATGTGTTGCTGTAAACTGTCTTGACCAGTTGACCCGCCTCGTCATATAGGGCAAAGCCGTAGTCATAGTTGCTGGTTTGGGGTGCAACATTGTTGAATCGGCCACCCACTGTCACGCCAGTAAACTGGGTGCTGGGGCTTGTGCGTGAGTAGGTGGTGTTGTCTATAGTCAAGTCGTAGAATGCTAGTTGTCCCGGGTTGGTCCAGCTATCCATCCTGCCGGGCTTTATACCCATTACCATACCGCTGTTGACAACATACCCACTGCTGCATAGTGCTTCCTGGACAGCAGGATAAAGGTCGGGCAGGGCATAGTAGCCGTCGCACAGACCGTGCCATCCCCAGTTGATGTGGAACATGCCATTGCCGTCATAACCGTCGCACACAAACGATTGCCCCTGGCCGTCGTGTGTCTGCCCTCTATAATTCACGGGGCGGTGAGCCTTGAGTTAGTCATAGAGCAACTGTTTCCACTCCTGTGCCGAGTATTGGTTGCGGGCAACATATTTGTCCTTTTGGGCATAGT
>JAGHTV010000543.1 GCA_018065165.1 Candidatus Sodaliphilus fimicaballi
TCATTGTCACGCGACCCAACTTGCACGCGTCGGTAGCAATGGTGCGAGTCTTGAAGATGCGAGTAGCCCACAGCCACTTGTCTATTCTAACTTCGTTCATATCTACACTAGGTTATACATTTGCAGGCTCCGCAACACAGAGCCTGCAACTATTATTTCTTGTATTTGTTAATGAGACGCTCTATGAGACTCATGGGCTTCTCCTCCACTTTCTTTTCGGACTCGGGAGCTGCCTGGGCAGCAAGTTGCTGCAGCGACGGTTTTTTAGCCTCGGGCGACTCCTCGGTGCCAGTTGCAGCCTTGGGCTGCTTGGGAGTGGCGTTCTTGTTGTAGTTGTTCATCGCAAATGCGAGTCCCGAGAGGCAGAATGCCTTGATGGCGTCGCAAGCGAGCTTGGCACGCTCGGGCAGAATGGCCAGGTCCTCGGGCGACGGGTGCCCCAAAACATAGTCGACTTGAGCTCCAGGTGGAAAATCGTTGCCCACACCGAAACGCAAGCGAGCGTAGTTCTGCGTCTGCAGCAGGTTGTTGATGTTCTTAAGGCCGTTGTGTCCGCCATCGGCACCCTTGCCACGCAGCCTGATGGCGCCAAATGGCAGTGCGATGTCGTCGACAACGACAAGAATGTTCTCAAGCTCGATGTTCTCCTTATTTTTCCAGTAACGCACAGCCTCGCCACTCAAGTTCATGTAGGTAGAAGGCTTGAGCAGTATGAGTTGAGCATTTTTTACACGCATATTAGCCACCGCGCCATAACGCTCGGTGGTAAAAACAACATTGGATGCCGCAGCAAGGGCATCCAATATCGTAAAACCTATATTGTGGCGGGTTCCCTGGTACTCAGCACCAATGTTGCCCAGTCCAACAATCAAGTACTTCATTGTGGCTGTCTAAGAGATTACTCAGCGTCCTCAGTAGCAGCGGCAGCGGCAGAAGCGCGAGTAGCGCGTACACCAGCGATCACGAGATCCTTAGCGCTAACGAGCTCGAAGTTGTCGAAGCTAAGGTCACGAACCTTGATAGCCTGACCGATGTTAACCTCGCTAACATTGACCGTAAGAGTTTGAGGAATGTCCTTGTAAAGACCTTTAACCTTAACCTTCTTCATACCGAGGAAGAGCTTACCACCGGCCTTAACACCGACAGCGTGACCCTCGAGATGAACGGGAACCTCAACAACAACGGGCTTATCCTCATAAACCTGGAGCAGGTCGATGTGGAGAATGCTGTCGTTTACGGGGTGGAATTGTACGTCCTTAACAACGGCCATCTTTTGAACGCCATTAACATTGAGTTCGATAACGTGGATGTCGGGGGTGTAGATGAGTTTGCGGATAGCCTCGAAAGTTACAACGAGGTCAGTAGCGATGATACCGCGACCGTTCTCAATCTTTACCACCTTCTCACCAGCGTTGAGAGTACCAGCGTAGTTGCCGTTCTCGTCGAGAGCTACAACAGCACCACCGTTCAACACTACAGGAATCTTGTTCTCTTTGCGAATGGCCTTAGCAGCCTTCTTACCCAGGTCAGTTCTGGGCTCTGCATTCAATACAAATGTCTTCATTTTTAATAAGTTGTGTTACTCAAAATTAAGTGATTAATAAGCTCCTTAATTTCCCATCACACGGGTTTTTGTTAAAAAGCGATGCAAAGGTACAAATAATTATTGAATTATCAAAACTTTAGAACTTACTTGACTTCTTTTTGCGTCGGCAAAAGTCAAGGAAGTGGCAATAGTTGCAACACTGGCTGCCCAACTTGGCTTGAGCAAATTTACTATTATCGTCTAGCAAATCGTCAATTAACACTTGCATCCTTGCAGTAAACTCTTTAACGATAAGATCCTCGTCAAAGCCTTCAATGGGCAAAGCTATCTGTTCTTTGGCAATCTTAGCCCCCGAGGATTTTTTATTATCGTACCTGAGCTTGTATATCATGGGGGTAATCTCTGTCACCCCACTGGGGAACTTAAAGTATTTCTTGTCTTGCACAAGCCCCATTGCATACAGGAGAAGCTGTAAGATAGCCTTGGGGCGATGCATATTAGGATCATCGCTGACCGTGAACAAGGCGGCAACATCAGTGGCCGAGGTGGTATCCTTGCCTGTCTTGTAGTCGATGAGACGCAATTTACCATCGATGCGGTCGATGCGGTCGGCCTTGAACTGGAAGTTTACCTCGGTACCATTAAGCTTGAGCTTGATGGGGTGCGTCTTCTCACACTCAACAATCTCAAGATAGCCTGCTTTACTATCCTCAATTGCTTTAATATCTTGCCTAAGAGCCTCTTTGACATACATTTGCATTGTTTCAAAGAGTATCAATGCCTGTCCCGACAGAGGTCGGTCAAGGTCGTCCTTGCACTTTACATAGCTCTTATTGACATTGCGACGCAACTTGCTATCCAATCCACCCTTTCCTTTATCATTTATAAAGCGGTTGATATCATCAATTTTGAACTGGGAGTTACGCTTATTGCCTTCAGGGACATATGGATAATAAAACTCTTGCAGAGTATCGTGTACAATGGTGCCAAAAGTGCTCGCATCCATAAAGTCGCTCAAGTCGTTGTCGTCGTTGAGACCCTCTACATAGTGGAAGTAGAACTGCAAGGGGCACTCTATATACTTGTTGATTGACGAAGCCGAGAGGCAAGGCACATTCACCTTATGGGTGAGCTCGTCAATTGCTGGTTCACCTTGTGTATATTTATCTTTGACACCCAGCCCATTTTTAGCGACCTCAATGACAAGTTCGGGGACATTGTTGATCTTAGCCGTGCGCTTGTAGCGAGTTATATCACAGCCATACACCTTGGCCAGTTGCTCGACATAGCGTGAGGGCTCGGCCTTGCTGGCATCGGATGAGTCAAAGAACAAAGTGACCTTGCTCGCTCTACTGATGAGACGATAAAATCGCAATGCATCGGTTGCATCGATCAACTCAACAGTGGGAAGGTCGAATCCAGCCCTGAAACTATTGGGAATGAGCGAATTTAGAGACCTGCGTGCAGGCACCGTACCATCGTTGGCCGAGAGAATGCGCAAATCGTCGAAGTCGAGACAACGGGTCTCAAGCATACCCATAACCTGGATGCCAACGCCCGACCTTCCATCAAATGGGATGATAGCCCCCGAGGTCATACGGTCGATGAGATGGAATAGCGTGGTGTCGTGAACGGGCAAGCCTATGGTATCGATGGCCACGCGCAACTGTCGCAGCACACTCACATACTGCCTGATAAATGCTCCTTGCAGCGAGAGATATTCCTTTTGATTGCTAGAGTCAGGAACCACTTCTTTCACAGGTTCGAGGCGGGCAAACACATTCTCGCAGAAGGTCTCAAGACGCATAAGGAATTGCTTCACATCGTCGAGGCAATCCATTGATGTGAGGAAAGTGACAAACAATGGCTCTAATGGTGTTCCGTCAAATCTGTTTGCCGGTATATTGAACTCGTTGCGCATCTCAATATCGGCATTGAGCGCGATGGCGTTCTCGGTATAGGCCATCTTGATGATGGGATGCGACAAGATGTTGCGCACATCCTCGCGATAGAAACGATAGGTTTCACCCTCTTTTCGTGCACGTTTGTGAGCCAGTGAAACGAGATGCATGAGCGACACGATGTTAGAGTGCTTGAGTTGATAACTCATTGTGATATTGATGCACCTTGAAGGCGTGTTGCTAGCAAACAAGTCATCGGGCAACGAGTTGAGCAGTGGTTCAAGCAGGGCTTCGTTGGGCAAGACAATGCCTATGGCTGGCGATATTCTGTCTACACGCTCAAAGGCACACTTTGCCATACCCA
>JAGHTV010000281.1 GCA_018065165.1 Candidatus Sodaliphilus fimicaballi
GACTAATATATAATAATGTATAAGGTCAACGAAATATTTCACTCGCTGCAGGGCGAGGGTTACAACACCGGCACAGCAAGTGTGTTCATTCGCTTGAGCGGTTGCAACCTACAATGTGCATTTTGCGACACGCAGCACACACAGGGCACCATGATGTCGGCACCCGCCATCGTTGAGGCTGTGATGCAATACCCCGATGCACCCCTCATCGTGCTCACTGGTGGCGAGCCCACACTGCAGGCCGACGACGCCCTTATCAATGCTCTCAAACTCACTGGCAAACGCATCAGCATCGAGACCAACGGCACACGACCTGTGCCTGCTGGCATCGACTGGGTTACGCTGTCGCCCAAGCAAGGTTTTGACGGCGGCGACGCTCATCCTTGCATACTCACCGAGTGCGACGAACTTAAGGTGGTATATTTGGGGCAAGACCTGTCGCAGTACGACCACATCAAGGCCGCCCATCGCTATCTGCAGCCCTGCTACTGCGACGACGATACTGCACGCCAGCAAAGCATCAACGACACCATTGAGGCAGTCATGAAGCACCCCGAGTGGCGACTGTCATTGCAGACACACCGCATTCTAAACATCCCCTAATAAGGAATCCGTCAAGTGAAGTTGCTTATTAAAATAGCAGGCAGCCTTATTGGAGCAGTTTTACTACTGCTCGCTGGTGCTGTTGCTTCACTATCTCTACCATCGGTACAACAGCGCATCAAGACTAAGGCCCTTGAACTCATAAGCGAAACACTGGGCACCAAGGTAACCCTCAACGATGCAGGATTTTCATTTACCAATGGTTCTATAGCACTCTACGGCCTCAATATTGACGACCAGCAAGGACAATCCATGCTGGCCATTGACACGCTGTACACCAACCTAGACATGTGGCAAGCCTACAAGACTCGCGACGTGGAACTTGAGGGCGTGACACTGAATGGACTCAAGGCTAACCTATATAAGGAGAAAGGCGACACTGCGACCAACTATCAGTTCCTTCTCGACTCTATCGCGGCACGCAAACACGAGCACAAAGACGGTGTTGAGCACAAGGCTCAACTCACCTTCGACATCGACCACGCAAGCATTAGCAACCTCGACCTTTCGTGGCACGATCGCAACAAGCCTGGCGATCCTCAAAAACTCAAGTTGGGCAACCTTGAGCTAGAAAACATGCAACAAGATGGCTATCACATCACCATCGACCAACTTGCCTATGCAACCAACAACGGCAAACCTCGCAAAAACACCGGCAAGCCTAACCGCGGCGCATTTGACGCAGGTCACCTCGACCTCGTAGTTTACTGCGACCTCACAGCCCATACCATCACCAAAGATACTGTCAACATCACAATGCATAACCTGTGGGGCGAAGACCGTGGCTCTGGCCTCGTGGCCTACAGTGTAGCATTTAAGGGAACGCTTGCAGGCGGTAAAGCAAACCTTAGCGACATACGCATCAAGAGTCGCCACACGCGCCTCGAATTTGACAAGGCAACACTCACCCTGCCTGACAGCACTCACAAGCTTGCCTACAGCACCTCGCTCATCAAGGGGTATACCATCTTGACTGACATTTCGCAACCATTTGCTCCCGCGCTCAAGAAGTTCACTACGCCACTGGCACTAACCGTAAACCTGAGTGGAGGTCCACATTACATGAACTTCAGCAACATCCACGTCTACACCCCCGACAAGCGACTATCGATAAAAGCTACTGGCGGCATAACTGGACTAGGACATGGCATGAAGAAGGACATACACTTCGCCATCCACAGCATGCATGCTAATCGTGGAATCAAGGAGCAGATTATAGGGCACTTTAAGATAAAGGAGTCTATGCTCCGACTCATAAAAGCAGCAGGCAACAT
>JAGHTV010000124.1 GCA_018065165.1 Candidatus Sodaliphilus fimicaballi
GGATGACCCTTGAGGGCGCAGCGTGAGTAGCGAAGCCTAAACCGCCGGCAAGCATGATAACCTTGTAGTAAGCATAGGGAACGGTGTCCTCGTTGTTCTCAAATTTGAGCAGTGAGCCGCAGATGAGGGGCTGGCCATACTTGTTACCAAAGTCGCTGGCACCGGTGCTGGCCTTGATGAGGATTTGCTCGGGAGTCTGGTACAGCCAGGGGCGGGGAGGCATAGTGCACTGTTCCCACTTGCGCTCAGCCTCGGTGCGTGCATACGATGTCATATACACTGCAGTACCTGCCAAGGGAAGGCTAGCGCGGCCACCACCCAGACGGTCGCGAATCTCACCACCGCTACCAGTTGCAGCGCCGTTGAAGGGCTCTACGGTAGTGGGGAAGTTGTGGGTCTCGGCCTTGAGCGAAATTACGCTCTGGATGTCTTTAACCTCAAAGAAGTCGGGGCCGTCGGCTGTTGCGGGGGCAAACTGCTCGATTGCGGGACCCTCTACAAATGCCACATTATCTTTATAGGCCGAGATGAGGCCGTTGGGATTTTCTTGTGATGTCTTCTTGATGAGCTTGAACAGCGACATGGGCTTCTCCTCACCATCGATGATGAAGGTGCCGTTGAATATCTTGTGACGGCAGTGCTCACTGTTCACCTGTGAGAAACCGAATACCTCGCTGTCGGTAAGTGGGCGGCCCAACTTGTCGGCCAAGCCCTTGAGGTAGTCCATCTCCTCGGGGTTGAGTGCGAGACCCTCTTGCACATTGTATTCCTCGATGTTGTCGATGTAAACGATGGGGTCGGGCTCGTGAGTGATGGTAAACACATCCTTGTCCAGTGTGTGGTACACGTGCTGGAGCATGCGGTCGTGCTCGGGGTTCTTGCCACGGGCCACAGCAAACTCCTCTATACGAGAAATGCCGTTCATACTCATGTTTTGAGTAATTTCAACGGCATTTGTACTCCATGGAGTTATCATTTCACGACGGGGGCCAACAAACGTGCCGGCCAGAGCCGAAGTTACTACTAG
>JAGHTV010000532.1 GCA_018065165.1 Candidatus Sodaliphilus fimicaballi
GGTTACACCCTTAGCCCAAGTGTCGGTACGCTCAACCTTGCCCAGGAACATGAATGTGGGGTTGCTGTCGGCCGCACCACCCACGAGCAGGTTGCTATTCTTAGCAACCCAGCCTTGAGTTGATGTCAAATCACCGCCTGTATATGAACTGCGTGCGTTACCGCCGTTCATTGACTCCAGGTCGGCACGGTTGCCAACTACGGGCTGGGGATCGGGGTCAGGGGTGGGAGTACCACCCTTACCAAATCTTACGTCGTCGACACACCAAGTAGCGTAGTTAGCGTCCTGAGTTGCCTCAAAGCGGAAGCCAATGCAGTAAGTACCGTCGAAGCTGCTGAGGTCGATGTCGCCACTCTGTGCCCAGCTTGAGTAACCGCTTGCGGGAGCAACAGCGATAACGGGATTGAGCTTAGTGAGCTTAGCTGTTGTGGGATCGTCGGTCGACATTACATAAACCTCGAAGTGGCTTGTTGTGCTGCCGTAGCCGTTAACCTGAGTGCGGAAGCTGAGAATCTTGTCCTGAGCCTTCTTAATGTTGAGAGCGGGAGTGATGAGCCATGAGTCGAAGGGAGCAGTGCCCTTGTAACCAGTCATCGCTGCGTAAGTGTTGTTGTCGAAGGGTGAAGGAGTGTACCAAGCCTTGTCGCCCTTAACCTGGATGTTCTTCCAGTCGGCGGGAATAGAGCCACCCTCAAAGTTCTCGTAGAGTTCGGTAAGGCCACCGCCCACTACAGTGAGGCGATACTCGCTAGCCGAGCCGCTGTTCTCAGTAATACCGTGAGTGCCCATGAATGTAGCGAGCTTACCCTTAACGTAGATTTGTGACTTGTAAACCACGTCGTTAGCCTTGAGGTTGGCCTGCTCGCGGAACTTAGAGCCCTGGGGCAGAGCTACAACGAGACACTTGCTGAAGTCGGTGCAATCAGCGCTGGGACCTATCACGAGGGTGTTGTCGAGAGTTGTGGGAGCCTTGAACTCGATATCGGCATTGCTCTTAACGGCAGTAACCTCGGGAGCTACGGCACCTACTACGTAACCGGTTACCCAACCAGTACGCTCAGTGTTCTGCTTCTCGATAGCCTCTTCTACAGTGTAGGGATCAACTGCGGTACCCTTGGTGTCGGTTGAGAAGCCCTGGCAGTCGTCGGTGTCGCGAATGTAGAACTTCCACTGGTCGCTACCTGTCATGGTGATGATACCAGTAACGTCGCCACTGCCCAAGGGCAGCATAGCAGCGCGGAATGTAGCGTAGTTGCTGTTTACAACGGTAACTTGGTTACCCTCCTCATCAACGAGGGTGCGGTTAGACGAAGCGTCGGCCTCGCTGTAGGGAACCTCGCCGTCGGCCTCGAGCCACTTAACGTTCTGGAGCTTGATGAGCTGGCCTGAATACTTAAGCTGAGTAGCAGCGTCGCTCTTGCCCTGGAAATCGCTAATCTTGGTAGGGATAGCCTTTACCATATCAGCCTTGGGCAGACCGTTAATCTCGACCATTGACTGGAAGGTCTCAAGCGAGAGGCGACCTGCCTCCCACACGCTCTGTGCAGCATACCACTCGGGCAGACCGATAAGGTACTGACCGTTGTACTTGCCAATCCACTTGTCCTTCATGTTGATGACAACCTCCTGGCCAACGCGATAGTTGGTGCTCAGGCTAGAGGCGTCGATAGAGATGCCAATGCCACCAGTCTCGTCCTGGATGAAGAGATACTTGTAGATGTTGCCTGCAGCATCGCTACTGGTAACGTAGCCGTGGATGTAAGTTTCCTCCTTACAAGTGTCGATGAAGTTGCGGCCGTCTTGCCAGTATTTAGCCTTGAAGTCGGCAATGGTCATGTTGGCCTGGTGTTCAGCATGGGGAACTACAATGGGGGGAACATCAAAGTCCTCGTTACAGCCCACTGCAACCACCATCATGAGCAATAAGCCCAGGTAATAATTAAATCGTTTCATAGTCTTATATGTTCTTTTTATTATTATCGATGTTGATTAAAATTGATGAGTTTCTCTTAGAAGCGAACACCCACATTGAAGTAAATCTTGATTCCCTGTGCATAGTAGTACTTGTTGGGGAACTTGCCAGTGGTGTAGTTCTTGTAGTCGAAACGACCCTGCTGATAACCACCAGTCATGATTTTCTTGTTGTTGAGCATGTTGTCAACGTTGAGGTTGAGGTTGAGCGAAGCACGGCGGTTAAGGTAAATCACGTGTCCAATGCTTGCACCCATTACGAATGCTGAGTTCAGTTTCTCTTGTTTAGAGATTGACTTCATCATGTCGATGAGCTCTTCCTCGGTGCCTGCCATTGTGTAGAGTTCGTCCACCTGCTCGTGGCGAGTGGGCGACAGGTCAATGTAGGCCTTGTCCATGTAGGTTGCGCTAATCTCAAAGAACCACATCTTGGGGGCTGCCCAGTTGAGCGACATTGTGTAAGCCTCTTGGGGAGTACCGCTCACATAGAAGTTCTTCAAGTAAACAGTCTTGGTAATGTCGGCCTCGGTACCGTTCTCATAGCTGCGGGTACCCATAGGACGATTCTTGTACTGGTAGCGTGCCAGGTTCACGGCACCACTCAGTGTGAGCGATGAAGTGAGCTTGTAGGCCATACCCAGCTCAACGCCTTTGTACACCTTGTGCACATTAGTGAGCGCATAGTTCATGAATGTGCTGTACTGGTCGTCATAGTAGCTGTAACGCTCGGTACCGTTGCGCAGGTCGGTGTAGAAACCGGTGATGACACCCTGGAACGAGCGGTAGTGCCAAGTGTAGCTCAGGTCGGCACTGAAGATGTTCTCACTCTTGAGATTGCCAATCACATCGTCCTTGATGCGGGGCGATACATAGGCATTCTGGGGCAGTGGAGCACGGCTACCATAGTACAGGTTGGCCTTGAAGTTGTTGCGGCCGTCGGCCTTGAAGGTTGCACCCACCTTGACTGCAGCGTTAACAAACTCATAAACCTTGCCCTTGCCCAGAGAGTTCTCAGGAGCACGACCGTTACGCATCTTACCATCGCGCTGGTAAGTGGTGTAGCTGGCCTTGAGACTGTAGTTGAAGTCCCACTTGGGCAGGTTGATTACCATCTGGTTCCATACGTTGGCGTTGATGGTGTTGATGTCATAGGCATAACCGAAGCGGTCACCCTTGTTGATGTTGCGATTGGGATGGTCAAGGTCGTTCTGGGCCATCTCGGGATTGCTGGGGAAGTCACGCTCGGCATACTGGTCAACATCGAGCCAGTGGTCACCACCCAGGAGGTCGGCCATGGTCTTGTAGTAAGACGAGCGAGTGTAGTTGGCATTAGCACCACCCTGCAGAGTCACCTTGTCGTTGAGACGGGTGTTGAGGTTGGTGTTGATGGCAAACATCGACTGGTTGCTGTGACGCTTCTCGAGCGAGTAGGTAGCAGCAGCGGGCTCTTTGCCCTTTTGCTCAGCCTCATAGTTGTTCAGGAAGTTGACATAGTAGAGGTTGTCCCAGTTGATTTGGCGCACGTCCTCGTTGTTCTTCCACAACTCGGTATAGAACTCGGCAGTCTCGCCGCTGAAGTAGCTGGGCAAGTAGCGGTAGTAGTCGGGACGGGGGTCGGGAGCGTTAAACCAGTTGAGCGCTGTCGATGAGTAGAACGACTTGTGAAATGCCAAACCTGTGTTGAGCGATGTGTTCACACTAGGTGTCCACAGCCAGTTGAGCAACGCAGTGGGGTCAAAGCTCTCTACGGTGCGAGCGTTGCGCTTCTTGCCGTTTTGGTAACCCCAGTTAGAGTTATACAGGTTGGTGCCCGCCAGGTCATAGGCCTCTTGCACTACTGCCGAGTTGCTTGCACGGCTTGTGGGTGCGCCAAATGTTGTAAAGGCGAGACTGTGCTGAGGGTTGAACACCTTTTGCGCCGACAGGAAGTAGCCAGCACTGTGGTAGAACGAACCGGGAACGATACCCTCGTTGGCATAGCGGCCAACTGCCGATGCAGTGAGAGCCCAACCGTCCTTGCTCAAGCCAGTGCTGTAAGTGACCATACCACGCCACATATAGTTGCCGTTGGTATAGGCTACGCTACCGCGGAAACCGGGAGCATAATCCTTGGCATAGGTAGAGATATTGGTAGCACCACCCACCTCGCCAAAGGCAAAGCTTGTAGCATCAAGGCCCACACCAGTGCTCTTGCTCTTGAACGCCTGGTTCAAGCCGCCGGTCATCGAGTAGTTGAAGCGACCGCGTATAGCGTCGTTGAAGTTGATGCCGTTGATAGAGGTTGATGTGTACTCGCTGTTGTAACCACGTATGCGGAAACGCATCAGGCTGAAGTCATAGCTAGCAGCCTGGTAGAAGGGGTTGTCATTGGCTCCGGCAAGTGTACCCACGGCCTGTGTGTTGCCCTCCTCGTCCTCGAGCTGTGACTCAGTGAGCACAACATCGTTGCCATAGGTGTACTCATCGCTGCTATTGAACACGATGGGGTCAACCTTGATAACACCCAGGTTGTCGATGACATTGTTAGTGAGTTCAACGGGTTTTGACCAATCCTTGTGATCGGTTCCCAAGACTAAAAGCACATCTTGGCCCGCAGTAGCACCCGAGATGGAGAAATCTCCATTGGGACCAGTTGTAACTGTGATGCCCTGATTGTCGAGCAGCACGGTTACTCCTGCTACAGGCTGACCGCTTTTGGCGTCAATTACCACGCCCTTCAAGCCCGTCTGTGCCCATGCGGGCAGGCAAGCCAGGAGCGTGAGTAGCAAAAAGAGTTTCAGTTTCATAAAGTGTTATTTTTGGTTATGTTAATTTGCCGTATTATACCCCCCTCTCTTTATAAAAGAGAGATATAGCCTACAAATATACTGAAATATTTTGAAAGCCACTGCATAAAAAGACTCTAAACTGAAAGAAATAAAATTATTTAGTATTATTTCTTGTGTTTTTTCTGTCTAAATTAAAGCAGATTTTCTGATTATCTGGATTTTATTTTTACCACAGATTGACCAGATGGAAAT
>JAGHTV010000162.1 GCA_018065165.1 Candidatus Sodaliphilus fimicaballi
CCCTTGAGGCTATCGACTACTGCAGGCTCGATGCTCTTGGCGTCGGTAATATAGACCATTGGCCCTATCTTGAAGCCCACTATGGGCATATTGTGCATCACGGGGATGGGTGCAACCTCGATACCACACACCTTAAATGGTTCATCGCCAATAGGGTTAAGGTTGAGAACTGGTGCCCCTGGATAATGATGGGCCGGGAAGCAGTATGGCAACCTCTCACGCAGGCTGTGAATGGCTTCGGGGCGAGCGTAGATGGGAAATGTGCCTTGAGCCGAGTGGACGCGCAGGTCCTCAATGCCTCCTATGTGGTCGAAATGGTTGTGAGTGAGCAATAAAGCGTCGAGTTGCCAATTGCTGGCCGAGAGTATCTGCTGACGGAAGTCGGGGCCACAATCGATGAGCAGACGCTTGCCTTGATAGGTGATAATTGCCGACGCACGCAAGCGCTTGTCACGAGGATCGGTCGAGCGGCACACTTCACACTGGCAAGATATTTGAGGCACACCGGTTGATGTG
The DNA here is from genome assembly GCA_018065165.1 of Candidatus Sodaliphilus fimicaballi. Lineage (GTDB taxonomy): Bacteria > Bacteroidota > Bacteroidia > Bacteroidales > Muribaculaceae > Sodaliphilus > Sodaliphilus fimicaballi. Next base: position 517 of record JAGHTV010000162.1, read on the forward strand.
CCAGTGCCTAAGAATTCTATGGTAAACTGATCGTTGTTCATTTTCTGTAAGCCTTAAGCAACCCGTCGACAAACTGCAAATATGAGCCACCATCGTAATACCAGTACTCGCGCACATCGCTCTGATTGGGCATTCGGTTGATGGTCTTGGGAGCGCCCTTTGCCAGTCGGCACTCTTCCTTGGTCATATCAAGGGCAACATCGCCGTTGATGATAAGTTCCCAATGCTCGTTGCTGATGTCGGGATAATTGAGGTGAATGTCGCGCGACGAGAACAACGAGTCGTAATCTCGATTGCTGATAGTACTCTTGCCTATAGACATCCACACAAAGGCCTCCTGACTATTATCGACATCCTTGAAGATTACCTTGAGGGGAAGAATCTTGTTGCCAGGAGCGACCTTGGTGATGCGCACCTTGACGAACTGGCGACCCTTAAACATGTGCTCCTTCTCGAGGTTGTACCATATTGAAGTTTTGATGTAGACTTCCTTGCCTTCGAGACTGGTAGCCACATCGTTGACCATATCCATATCGATGAGCAATGGTATAGAAAACGACGACGTAAACTCGTCGATGGTCTTGCCTGTGCGATAAGAGTAGACATTGGTGCCGTCGGTGAGATTTATAGTCACAACCTGACGATTGTCGAGACCCAGATTTTGTTCAAAACCCATATAGGAAAGTTGCTTGCCTGTAAGGTTTATTGAGTCAATATCGAAACTTGTAGAATTGGCAAAAATGAGTCGAGCCTGATTGTCGGTCACATAGAACTTCTTGCCCTGCTTCCACGCCAGGAGAGAATCGGCACGAGCAACGAGCGACATAGACGGCTGTCGACGCTCAAGCTCGCTGATAGTGCGGGTAACATCCTTGTCGGTAATCTTGGGGGTGTTTTCCACACCAGTAAAGCAGCTGCTCAGTGACAGCAGAGCAACTATGCCCACGATGCGGCAATATATCTTTATTCTCATATATGATTTCGTCATTATGGTGCAAAGTTAAGGCTTTTTTGTGACGCTAACTACACCGAAATGCACTTTACAATGACAAATTAACCAAATTTATTACAAAGTGTTATATATTTATATTG
>JAGHTV010000238.1 GCA_018065165.1 Candidatus Sodaliphilus fimicaballi
CCCTTGAGGATATTCAGGCATTCCGCACATGGGGTAGCATTACTCCTGGTCATCCCGAGTTAGATGTTAAGCATGGTGTTGAAAATACATCTGGTCCCCTCGGTCAAGGTCATGTTATGGCTGTAGGCTGCGCTATTGCCGAGCGTTTTCTCGTTGCTCGTTTTGGCGAGCAGATTGCTCACAAGACTTATGCCTTTATCAGCGATGGTGGTATTCAAGAAGGTATATCACAAGAGGCAGCACGCATTGCAGGTTTCTTGGGTTTGAGCAACCTTATTATGTTCTACGATAGCAACAGTGTTCAGCTGTCAACTGATTGCGATGCTGTGAGTGGCGAAGATACTGCTGCCAAGTATCGTGCCTGGAACTGGAATGTCATCAAGGTCGATGGTACAAGTGCCGTTGAATTGAGTAAGGCTCTTGATGCTGCTCTTGTCGAGACAGAGCGTCCTACTATTATTATAGGTGAAACTATCATGGGTCGTGGTTGCGTTACTGCCGAGGGTGAAAACTTTGAGGGTAAATGCAGCACACATGGTCAACCCATCAGCAAGAGTGGTGCTGACTATGCCAAGACTGTTGCCAACCTGGGTGGCGATCCCGAGGATCCCTGGAAGGTGTTCCCCGAGGTTGCTGCACTCTATGAACAACGCAACAACGAATTGCGCGAGGTCGTAGCAAAGCGTCGTGCTGAGTATGACGCGTGGGCTCAGGCAAATCCCGAAGCTGCAAAGGAACTTCAAGGTTATATCGATGGCAAGGTTGCCGATGTTGATTACTCTGCAATCGAGCACAAACCTAATATCGCTACTCGTGCTGCCTCGGCCGATGTTCTCAAGGTTCTTGGTCAGCAAGTGAAAAATATGATTGTTTCAAGTGCCGACTTGGCCAATAGCGATAAGACTGACGCCTTCCTTAAGGTTGTTGGAGCATTTGCTCACCATGACTTTAAAGGTGCTTTCTTGCATGCTGGTGTATCAGAGCTTGCAATGACATCTATTATTAATGGTATGATTCTGCATGGAGGCATTGTTGCTGCTTGCGGCACATTCTTTGTCTTCAGCGACTATATGAAACCTGCAGTGCGCATTGCTGCACTCATGGAGTTGCCCGCTAAATTTATTTGGACACACGATGCGTTCCGTGTAGGCGAGGATGGTCCCACTCATGAGCCAGTAGAGCAAGAAGCTCAAATCCGCTTGATGGAGGAACTCAAAAACCATAGCGGTCGCAATAGTATGCTTGTTTTGCGTCCTGCCGATGCTGCTGAAACTTCAGTTGCTTGGAAGATGGCAATGGAAAATACATTAACTCCCACAGCCCTCATCTTGTCTCGTCAAAATATCAACGACCTTCCCTCGGCAAGTGGCAATCGCTACAACGATGCCCTTGGTGCAATGCGTGGCGGTTATGTTGTAGTTAAGCAAGACGCTCCCGATATCGTTCTCGTGGGTAATGGTTCAGAGGTGTCGACCCTCGTTGCTGCTGCCGAGATAGTAAAGGCCGATGGCATTAAAGCCCAAATCGTGTCGGTTCCTTCAATCGGACTTTACCTCGATCAAGATGTGGAATATCGCAATAGTGTTATTCCTGAGGGCGTGCCTGTATTTGGTTTGACTGCCGGTTTGCCTTCAACATTACGCAGAGTGGTTCCTGTAGGAGAGATCTATGGTCTTGACCATTTCGGAGCATCAGCTTCGTACAAGATTCTGGACGAAAAATTCGGTTTTACCCCCGAAAATATCGCAAATAAAGTTAAAAAATGTTTATCTTAGGCAAATTTTTCAACAATCTGCGAATTTTTCATCAAGATATTGCTCGTAATCTAAAAAAAGGTGCTATATTTGCACATAATTTGTGTAAGAAAATAATAAAATTTAATTGTTTAACAGATACAAAACACGTAAGTCTATGAAAAAGATTACATTTATGGCACTTGCATGTGCCATGTTTATGGCTCCTGCTGTAGCAAATGCACAGGAGGTTACTTATGTTGAGGATCCTTCACAAGGTTACACCTTCAACAAATTCCAGGACAACTGGTTCGTTGAGGCTCTCGGCGGTGCTGGTGTTATGATGTCCCCCAACGACGCTAAGGCTGATTTCGGCGATCGCGTTGGTCTTAAGGGCAACCTCGTAGTAGGTAAGTGGTTCTCACCCATCATCGGTCTCCGTGTAGGTGGTGAGTTCAATCAAATGAAGGGTGCTTACAAGGCAGGTACTGAAGGTTCAGTTCTTGGTCCCCGCACTGAAAGCCTGAAGAGTGGTTTCAACGCTCAACAATTCAACAACATCGGTGGTTTTGGTGATGTTCTCATCAACCTTACTAACTGGTGGTGTGGCTACAAGCCCGGTCGTTTCTACAACGCTGACCTCTATGTAGGTTTCGGTGTACACTGGGTATACGAGCGCACAAACAATGGCAAGGGTGACTGGAAGTACGCTGGTGGCGAAGAGCACAGCCGTAACTACTCAGCTCGCGCTGGTCTTCTTAACACATTCCGTCTGAGCGAGCATGTTAACCTGCTTCTCGATCTCCGTTTCGAAGAGATCCAAGAGCACATCGACGGTTTCAACCGCACTTGGACTGAGTATCCTTCTGCTCTCCTCGGTCTTTCTTACCGTTTCAACAAGACAGAGTGGACTGCTCCCATCGTTCCCGTTTGCCCCACTTACAAGTACACAGATGCTGAGGGTGACGCTCTCGTAGCTCGTCTGGCTGCTGCTGATCGCAAGATCGCTGACCTCGAAGAGCAACTGAAGAACTGCCGCAAGCCTGCTCCCGTTGTAACTCCCGAGGCTCCCAAGGCTGAGGCTCCCCTCGCAACTATTTACTATCCCATCAACGTTTCTAAGATCGTAGGTGTTCAGAACAATGTTGTTGACGCTGTTGCTAACGTTATGCTGAACGAGGATAAGAACTACGAACTTACTGGTTGGGCTGATAACTACACTGGTAACGACAAGATCAACACTCGTCTCCGTAAGGACCGTGTTGCTGGCGTTAAGGCTGCTCTCGTAGGTAAGGGTGTTGCTGCTGATCGTCTGAATACTCAGATCAACGACGGTAACCTTACTAACTACGGTCCCAAGTGCGCTTCTCTTGACCGTGCCGTAACTATCGTTCGCGCTAAGTAATTTATCCCAAACGATAATATAAAAAACGCTCTCAATGAAGTGACCCCGAAAAGTTGGACGTTAAATTAAACGTTAATAATTAAAATCTCTATAGTAGTGAGCTCGGTATTGTGCCGGGCTCATTCCTTTTAATCT
>JAGHTV010000513.1 GCA_018065165.1 Candidatus Sodaliphilus fimicaballi
AAACAACGACTAACGTTAACGACTAACGCTGACGAAAACGCAAACGCTAACGAAAACTTGCTTGGGGATACTCAACTAACAGAACCGAGCCGTTAGGCGAGCTCAAGGGAGTGAGTAGCGGTTAGTGGGCGCAAGCCCGTGCCGCAAATAGCGAACCTCCCTTAAATTAAAATAATAAAGCCTTGGCCAGCCCAAGGCTTTCGTTTACGTTTGCGTTTGCGTTCGCGTTTACGTTTGCGTTTTCGTAAAAAAAGTGCTACCTTTGCATTATAATGAGAAAGAATACACTTAAATATATAGTTTTAGTTCTTCTTGCCACTACCGTACTTGCTGTACACGCCAAGAAGGACCAGAAGATTGAACCATCATATGCATGGACAATCGACGAACCACTGGGTGACCGCACCGAGACCGAGATTGACACCTCGTTTGTCAACTATCATCTCATTGCCGTGCCCACCTCGCCTAGCATTGCCTATGCGACAACTGGCAACATGGGTGCTCCTGGTGAGGACCAGATTTTCTTCAACCGCGACAGCTACAACGACTTCTTCTTTGAGAACTCGCTTGCGGCTTGGCTTCATAGCACCGACTCGCATGTGTTTTACAACACTCGCATACCCATGAAACTGCTGTCGCACACCACAGGTGGCAACAAGTATAGCAATCAGGACCGCACAATGGTCACCTTCAGCGGCAACGCAGGCAAGCGACTGCAGATAGGTGCCAATCTCGACTACATCTACTCAAAGGGCTCTTACGAGCACCAGGCCGACAAGAACTTCCAGTGGAATCTGGGCGGCTCGTACACAGGCGACCGCTATGAGTTGCAGACATTCTTCAACCACTATGCATTCACCACCAAGGAGAATGGCGGTATCACCGACGACCGCTACATCACCGATCCTGCCGAGGTGCAAGGTGGCGACACACGAGTTGACAACAAAAGCATTCCCACCCGCCTCACCAGCAGTGAGAGCAACATGCAGGGAACACACTTCTTCTTTAACAACCGTTACAAGGTGGGCTTCTACCGCTATGTGCGTGACTCCATCAAGACCGACTCTATAATAAGCAAGACCTATGTGCCCGTGACCAGCTTCATATGGACACTAGACTATCGCGATGGCCGCCACCGCTTCACCAACAAGAGTGCTAGCGAGGATGCCGCATTCTTCAAGAACACCTACCTGAGTGCTGCAGGCACTGCCGACACTACACGATACATGCAACTCACCAACACCGTGGGCATCTCAATGCTCGAGGGCTTCAACAAGTGGGCAAAGTTTGGCTTCTCGGCCTATGCCTACCACCAACTGTATCGCCAGACAATGCAGTGCGAGGTTGAAGAAGGCACAGTGATTGCCGATGGACTGGACCCCATACCAGCATCAATTCCCCGCGTCTCGACCGAGAACCGCTTCTATGCCGGTGCCAAGCTGTCGAAGACTCAAGGCTCGCTGCTGCACTACACGGCCAATGTTGAACTGGGTGTGGCCGGAGGTGTAGAGGGCGACCTCTTTGCCGACGGTGACATTGACACGCAATTCAAGATGCTAGGCGACACCGTGACCATACGCGGTTATGGTGCGTTCTCAACCGCCTGCCAGTCATCAATGCTCTACCAGTTTGCAAGCAACCACTACATATGGGACCTTGACCTGGCAAAGACCACACGCATGCGCGTGGGTGGCGAGCTTGACCTCCCCTTTAGCGGCACCAATATCAATGTGGGTTACGAGACACTCAAGAACTACACCTACTTTGGCAACGACAACACGCCTACGCAGTATGGCGACATGTTGAGCGTGTTCAGTGCAACACTCAAGCAAGACTTAAGTTTCAGAGCTCTGCACTGGGACAACGAGGTGACTTACCAAACATCAAGCAACCAACAGGTGCTGCCGCTGCCCAAGATTGCTCTGTACAGCAACCTGTACCTGCAATTCCTGGTGGCCAAGGTGCTTCATGTGCAACTGGGTGTTGACTGTAACTACTACACCAGCTACTACGCTCCGCGTTACAACCCTGCTACAATGACATTCCACACACAGGACGAGATCAAGTGCGGTGACTTCATGTTTATGAACGCCTATGCCAACTTCCGCCTGAAGAAAGCTCGTTTCTTTGTGATGTACTCACATGCCAACGGCAAGATATTTGGTGGCGACAACTATTTCTCAAGTCCCCACTACCCGCTTAATCCCCGCTGCTTCCGCCTGGGCGTAAGCGTAGATTTTACTAACTAACGAAAACGCGAACGCAAACGCAAATAAAAGCCTTGAGCCGATTAGCTCAAGGC
>JAGHTV010000227.1 GCA_018065165.1 Candidatus Sodaliphilus fimicaballi
TTGTTGATGCCGTCGGCACTCTGGCCGGTAGCACTCATGTACACCATGAGCAATGCACCCAGTATACCCAGTGCCACGCCCACGGTCTTGACACCGGTAATACGCTCGCCCAGAGTTATCCATGCACCCAGCATCACGGCGATGGGGCACAACGCACCCACAAACGAGAAGTAGCCGGGGTTAGCATAGTACAGACTCCATGCGGTGAACGTTTGTGACACGGCAAAACCCATTACACCGCCCAGGATTATCGTCCAAAGGTCCTTACGCTCAACCTTCTCCTTGGGCAAGAAGCATTGTATTGCCCAGAAGATGATTGCTGCAAAGAAGCAACGGGTGGCAATGTAACCCAGTGGTCCCATCCAGGGTTGTCCGTCAACACCACTGGCAGGTGCCAGCAGGAATGCACTCATGGGTACTGCGAGACCAAAAATCACATTGGCCAGCAGCACGGCTGAATGGCCTTTAATCTTGTCATTCATTTTATGTTATATGTTTTTTTGTTACAAAATAGAAAAAGCCGCATTGCCCATGGGGGCAGCGGCTTGTTTCATTGTCATGTGGAATGTTCCTTGATTATTCACCGGGAACGATAGCCTCGTTGGGGCAAGACTCTGAGCAAGTGCCACAATCGATGCAAGTATCAGCGTCGATAGTATAGATGTCACCTTCGTTGATTGCACCAGTGGGGCAAACTGATTGACAAGTTCCACAAGCTACGCAGTTGTCAGTAATAACGTATGCCATAGTCGTAAATTTAATTAAAGTTATTAGTTAAAAAGTAAATGTGACGCAAAAGTAATGCTTTATTTTCAATTAGCAATAATTATGCCATAAAATTTTTTCACAACTTGTCACCTGCGATGCCACAAAATTGGTAGATTTGTTGTATATTTGTAATTCAATTAAACCATTAAAACTGCACTATGGACCTACTTGACTGGAAAGATAAACTGGGAGCGGCATTTGATGTTCCTGTTAATGAAAACAATAATGAATCGACACCCGAGCCCGAGGCTCCTGCCGATGCTCTCACGCAGCAGGGCAAGCAGATGATTAATATCGTTCTTGAAAAAAAAGGACGCAATGGCAAGCAGGCGACCATTGTTACCGACCTTAACCTCGACGACGAGACTCTCAAGGACTTGGCAAGCGAGCTCAAGCGCCATTGTGGCGTGGGCGGCTCGGCCCGTGGTGGCGAAATCCTCATTCAGGGCGATGCTCGCAACAAGGTGCTCGCCTTCTTGAAGGGCAAGGGTTTCAAGGCTCGCATCATTTAATTGTAAATACTATAGACACACTCTTTTACTGTTGCATATATGGGCACTACAAGTAATAATAAATCAATGGAAGTTATCAAGGCCTCGGCAGGATCGGGTAAGACCTATACTCTGGCATTGCGCTACATCGAGCAGTTGCTCTTTAAGCAAGATGCCACAGGCAAACTGGAACTGCGCAATCGCGACGACTATCACCGTCACATCTTGGCCATCACATTTACCAACAAGGCCACTAACGAGATGAAGCTGCGCATCGTCAAGCAACTGCATGTGCTCAGCGTTGATCCCTCGCTTTGTGACTACTATGACGAGTTCAAGAAGAAATGTACTCCTCAAGCTCTTGAGGGGCTCAAAGATGCTGCCCACAAGGCTTTGAGTGCAATCCTGTTTGACTACTCACAGTTTAATGTGAGCACCATCGATTCTTTTTTCCAGTCGATAATGCGCAGCTTTGCCCGTGAGCTTGACCGCGACTACAGCTTTGAGTTGCAGATCGACACTGACCATGCAATCATGATGGCTGTGCACAACTTCTTGCTCTCACTAGGCAAGGATGTGTCACGCACTAATGGCGAAATGACACCCGTTGAGCAGTGGGTAAAGGAATTTTTACGCACTCAGTCGGCCGAGGGCAAGTCGTGGAACGACCTGTTCAAGGACGGTGATGGCCCACTTTTTCATATGGCCCGCAACATTACTAGAGAGTTCTTCAGCGATCGCATGCCTGCATTGCGCGACTATCTCACCGATGCTAGCGGCAATAGCGACCTGTCGCGTATAACCGAGTTTAAGAAGACTCTTGAAGAGACGGCCAAGAAGATAAAAGAAAATTACCTGACTACCGACTGGAATGGCAAGTTTATGAATGTGCTTGCTAAGAATGGGGAGACTGTGAAATGTCTAAATGGTCATAAAGTTTTACGCAAAACCTTTGCCAATAATCCATATGCTGAGCCTTCACCTACATTTCTGAAACTTCTTGAAAATGGGATTAATGACCAGTTTGTAGATAGTTTTTCGCCGAGTACTGGACTTTGCAAAGATTTGAATGATCTGGTTTGCGACAAATGTAAACCTACATTATTGGCCAATATGTGTGAGCAAATAGCAAAGAATCTTGCTATGGTGGGACTGCTGGGCGAGATTGACAAGAAGCTCGAGGAATACCGTCGCGAGAGCAACTCGGTGCTCATTGCCGATACTAACGAACTCATTAGTCGCGTGATTGACAATTCTTACGGTGCCCCATTCATCTATGAACGCACAGGCACATGGATTAACCATTTCCTTCTCGATGAGTTTCAGGATACCAGCGGCAAGCAGTATCACAACTTCAAGCCGTTGCTCGACGAGAGCTTGGGCAACAACTATTTCAACCTAATAATTGGCGATGCCAAGCAGGCGATTTATCGTTTTCGCAACGCCGATCCCAGCTTGTTCCGTGACCAGATAAACAAGGACTTCAGTGGTGCCCGTGATATTACTCTCGAGCACAACTGGCGCAGCCAGAAGAACATCATTGAATTTAATAATAAGTTCTTCGAAAAATTGCTAGGTTATTTCGAGGACAAAGATGCAATCATCCGCACCTATATGCCCAATGGTAAGGAGAAGGATTACAAGCAACTAGTTCCCAGCAATCACGAGATACCCGCTGGCATGGTGCGTGTTATATTCAAGGACAACGCCATGAACGAACTTACAAACAATGAGGATCAGTCAACCAAGATGTTGCCTGCTTACCTGCTCGAGTTGCACAAGCGATTTGAATGGAAGGATATCAATATCCTGGTCAACAAGAACCATGAGGGTTCGGCAATTGTCGATTCCATTCTTGAACACAATATGCGAGTGCGTGAGGAGGGGCTTCTTTGCGATGAGATTCCCGTAGTTTCAGGCGAAATGATGGCGCTCAACAAGAGTGTGGCTGTGTGCCGCATCGTGAGTCTGCTGCGCTTCATCGACCTGGCTTCCTATTTGGTAAATGACGAAGACGCAGATGTCCAAGTAAGGGATGATGCACATACGTTCTTGACCAAGCGTCGCCTCTCGGCTCAACGCCAAATTACCGTTTTGGGCAAGTTTATCAAAGCC
>JAGHTV010000103.1 GCA_018065165.1 Candidatus Sodaliphilus fimicaballi
TCGTTATTGTTATCGTGGCTGCCGACGACAGCGTCATGCCGCAGACCGACGAGGCTCTGAGCCACGCTTCGGCAGCTGGCGTGCCCATCATCTTCGCCATCAACAAGATAGATAAGCCCGGTGCCGATCCTGAGAAGATCAAGGAACAACTTGCACAACGCAACTACCTCGTTGAGGAATGGGGCGGCAAGTACCAGAGTCAGGACATCAGTGCCAAGAAGGGTACCGGCGTATTTGAACTGCTCGAGAAAGTACTGCTCGAGGCCGACATGCTCGAACTCAAGGCCAACCCCAACCGCAAGGCAACCGGTTCGGTCATCGAGTCGTCGCTCGACAAGGGCCGTGGCTATGTAGCTACAGTACTCGTCGACAACGGTACACTGCGTGTGGGCGATACAGTGCTTGCAGGTACACACTATGGCAAGGTTAAGGCAATGTTCAACGAGCGCAACCAGCGCATCAACGAGGTGGGTCCCGCATGTCCCGCCCTCATCCTGGGTCTTAACGGCGCTCCCACTGCCGGCGACAAGTTCAATGTAATGGACACCGACCAAGAGGCACGCCAAATTGCCAACAAGCGTGAGCAACTGCAACGCGAGCAAAATACCCGCACAATGAAGCGTATGGGTCTCGACGACATCGGTCGCCGCATGGCTCTGGGTGAGTTCCACGAGCTCAACATCATCGTTAAGGGTGACGTAGACGGCTCTATCGAGGCATTGAGCGACTCACTCATCAAGCTGTCAACTCCCGAGGTACAAGTCAATGTTGTACACAAGGCTGTGGGTGCCATCAGCGAGAGCGATGTTACCCTGGCAGCAGCCAGCGATGCCATCATCGTGGGCTTCCAGGTGCGTCCATCGGCCGACGCTAAGCGCGCCGCTGCCAAGGACGGTGTTGACATACGCATCTACTCAATCATCTATGATGCCATTGAGGAGGTCAAGGCCGCTATGGAGGGTATGCTCAGCGCCGAGGTCAAGGAAGAGGTTTGCGGTACTGCCGAGGTTATGCAGGTTTACCACATCAGCAAGGTGGGTACCATTGCAGGTGCCATCGTGCGTGAAGGTAAGATCAAGCGTTCATGCAAGGTGCGCGTGATACGCGACGGTATCGTACGCTACACTGGCAACCTGGCTTCACTCAAGCGCTTCAAGGACGACGCTAAGGAAGTTGCAACCGGCTTCGACTGCGGTCTGTCACTGCAAAGCTACAACGACCTCGTTGTGGGCGACATGATCGAGGCATTCGAGGAGGTTGAAGTACAGCGCACTCTGTAAAAACAGGTTTATAATCACATACCATAGTAAAGAGGTAGGCTTTCGGCCTACCTCTTTCTTGTTTACAGCGTGTGTACTCTCACACGTCGTAATGTTAATCTCTGTCGCTATATCTTACTCGTTGGCTTCGTTATATTGCTCGTCGCTAACGGGTTCGAGCCACTCATTGCTTTCAGGATAACTCACATGGACATGGCTTGCAAGATGCTGAAACCAAGAACCCTTTGTTGCTCCGTGCCAATGCTTTACGCCTTCGGGGATATCAATGATGTCACCCGCATGGAGACGGATGGCTTGTTTTCCCCATTCCTGATAGATGCCTTCGCCACTCACGCAGATTAGAATCTGGTGTGCTCCGTGATGGATATGCCAGTTATTGCGACAACCTGGCTCGAATGTTACATTTGCGTAGTTCTGAATAGCCTCTTCACCCTCAGCAAGGTTCTTTGGCCTAACAGGTGCTAGGTGACTCTGTCCTGTGAAATACTGAGCGTAGGCATCATTAGGATTGCCCTTGGGCCAAGAGCCAGCTTGTGCTTCGGCAGATGAGTCTTGCAGCGAGAGACCGTTCTGTGACAGGAACTTGCTGAGTGCATCCACAGTCTCTTGCTTATTTCCCATCTTTACGGCTGCTCCTTTGTGGAATGTCAATTGACTCTCTGCACCCTTTATGGCAGAGAGAGCCGCTACGGTAACAATTTCTCGGTCAGCCGCATTTAACTGATTACCGGCGAAAATATCTCCAAAGAGGTGAGACTTGAGGTAATAGTCATTTTGTGGACTAAATGTATTTGTTATTGGTTGTCCTGCTAAGGCTGTTTGAACATCTGTACCTTGTTCTAATGCTTTCTTTGCATCATCCCAAACGGCAGGACGAGTCCAAGGCTTGCCTTCAGTCCATTTGCCATTATTTGATTCAAGCACATTGCTCAATACCCCAAGTGCATTAAGTGAACGAGGGAAACCAGTGTAGGCATAAAGTTGCGAGAATGCTTCTTTTATTTCATTGATTGTTACGCCGCCGTCAAGAGCCCCTGTGATGGCAGGCTCTAAGCGAGCGAGATTGCCCTGAGCTTCAAGAGCGGCGATAGTTGCCAGATGCTTTTGACGGTCGGTTAGCGACTGTGCTGATATTGTGGTTGCCATTATCAATAATATAAATATAAGTGAGAGTAATCGTTTCATAGTCGTGCTTCTTAATTCTTAAGCATACCCTTCTGCCATTTCACCTTAGGATAGGCAGCCTTTAACTCCGATACTGACTTCTCGATGCCACTGCCTCCCGAGGTAGCGAATGGTATCACGGTCTTGCCGTCAAGTTTTGCCTGTTCGATGAAAGTGTTGATGATGCGAGGTGCAACGTCCCACCAGATGGGGTAACCGATGTAGATAACATCATACTCTGCAAGCGATTTCTTGCTCTTCAGTGCTGGGCGAGCATTCTTGTCGTTCATCTCTACTGATGAGCGGCTTTTCTTGTTGCGCCAGTCAAGGTCGGCAGCTGTGTATTTCTTTGCCGGTTCAATGGCGTACAATAATACAGCCTTCTTCTCTTTTGCCAGTTGCTTGGCCACTGCCTCTGTTGTGCCTGTGGCTGAGAAATATACAACCGCAACTTTCTTGGTCTGTGCGGATAAACCTATTACTGTCATAGCGACAATCAAAAATGCAATTAATTTTTTCATATTTTCTACTGTGTATTCATTTTGCTTTATTGAATATCAACGGAAGGCATTCGGGTGCCATCTGCCGCATGTCCACGAGGTCAAGGCTCTTGACCATGTGGAGGGTACCTTGCTTGTAGGTCAGGAAATGTGGAGTCTTGATGTGGTGCTGGTAGGCTTCCTGCGATGCGTAGATTTCGAGAATGCGAATCTGGCAGTCGTTGCGCAGCTGCTGCATCGGGTAGATGCAGATGACTCCTGGTTCTTCCCTTACCGATGTTGCACCCACATTGTGGGCAAACTCCAGATACTCCTGAAGGTATCCAGGATAAACTTCTATTTCACTGATTCTTACTATCATTGTGCTATCTGGTTTAGTCTGCTCCTGCGCCATACCTATGATGGGACACAGAAGCAGTATGAGCAATATTATCCTTTTCATTTCCTTACTTTCTTAACCCCATTTTCGATGTATATTCCTTTCTCTGGAATCTCAGATACTTTCTGCCCGGTCAATGTGTAGATACCAGTCGCCTTTGCTTGATTTACGGTAACAGAGGTAATACCTGCCGAATTGTCGAGTGAGAGTGTAATGCTTACTTCGCCTGTTCCGAAGGCGTCCTTTAGCTGTTGCTTGGTCATTCCTTCAATTTTGCCAATTGGGGTATAATCCCACGAGTTGCTGTCGAAGAAGATACATAGCTGGTTGCTCGTATAGAGCATGATGTCGCCAGCCTCGGTAGTGATGAAGGTGTCATTAGAAGGAAGCGAGAAACCGAGTGCTCCCACCTTCTCAAAGCCACCATAGTCATGGGCGTTGTAGGTTATTGCACCCTCTTTCAATCGTTCGAGAAGTGCCTTTGTTGCTGCGTTGTCAGCGAGTTTTACCTTCAATGTGCTGTTGTTAACTTGCAGTTTCATTGTGTTGCCGTTTGCGTTTTCGTTATAGTTGATATCTTTCAGCCATTGCTCTAAGAGAGCCTTGCGCTGTGAATGCTTCGATGCGTTTATCCACAGGCTCTTAGCGAAGAACTTGCCGTTGGGCACAAGACGCTTGGCATCGGCTTCCACGCCACTTATGCCACTACTGTGACTGCTCACGATAAGCCCAATGTTCTTGCCAACCATCTCCTTACCATATTTGAAAAGGAATGTCTGCATGTTGCTCGCCATCTGGCTCCACCAGAGCGGGGTAGCAATGATGACGGTGTTATACTTCGTCATATCAACGGTTACGGGGTCAATGGCGGGATAACTGCTCTCGTCATTGGGATTAGCCTTGATTTTGTTCAGTTGTTCAGTGCCTATTGCATAGCCGTTGGCTGCATAATCCAGACTTTTGTTTACGGGTTCTACCTCGATGACATCAGCCTTAACAAGCGTTTTCAGGTCATCAACAATCTGCTCGGTGTTGTTGGTATAGCTGTAATACACTATCAGCGTCTTGTTGTCGCTTGCTGCCGCATTGGCAACTTCGCATTGGCATACCATCATCATGAATGCTATGACAACACCAGAAAAGAGTGATAGATAATTTTTCATTTCTAATATTGATTTTATGCTGCTCTCCATTGCGTTGGCGTCTTACCTGTGAGAGCCTTGAAAAACCGGACAAAGTGTTGTGGATATTCAAAGCCGAGTCGCTGACTGACTTGACTGACTGATAATGTCTCAGATTGGAGAATTTCTTTGGCTTTGGCGAGGATGCGGTCATTGATGAGATCCTTGGCAGTTCGGCCTGTTTCGGTCTTTACCAATGTGCCGAAGTAACCTGTTGAGAGACAGCATTTGTCGGCAAAGTAGGCGACTGTGGGTAAACCCTCACGCTCCGCCTTTTTTGAGATGTAATCATCAAGAAGGGAGAGGAATTTCTTTACTACGCTGTGGTTGATCTCCTCACGAGTGATAAACTGGCGATCGTAGAAGCGTAGGCAGTAGTTAAGAAGGAGTTCGATGTGGCTAACCACTAACTCGCGTGTATGCTTGTCGATGGCATGATGCAGTTCCTGCTCTATCATGGCAAGGACACCCTTGAAGATTTCCACCTCCTGTGCAGAGAGGTGAAGTGCTTCGTTGCTGGTGTAGTCAAAGAACTCATAGCGGCTCATCTGCTTGCCCAGAGAGGTACGGTTGAGTAGGTCGGGATGGAATGCCAGACCAATGTATTTGGCAAATGGCACTTCAGGGTTAGGTTCTACGGTTACTACCTGTCCTGGTGCAAAACTGGTTACGGTCATCTCGTCGAAGTCATACTCGGTGCGGCCATACGAGAGTTTGCACCCCTTGTTCTCCTTCAAGTAGATTGCATAAAAGCCATAGTGCATCATGCACTCCTTGATGTGCTCAGTGTTCTCTACATGAATAACGCTTACAAGGGGATGAAGCGTCTCCATCCCGTTGTAGTCGTTGAACTGCTGTATTGTGTCTAAATGAATATGTTGCATAACTTATTTTCG
>JAGHTV010000047.1 GCA_018065165.1 Candidatus Sodaliphilus fimicaballi
AGTTAATAATATATACAAATTGGGGCTGACAGAATCTCATACACTAAATATGATTTCCCTTTTCACGACACAAAATTATAACAATTTTTTAATTCTTCAAATAGTTTTGTAAAAAAATATCAGTTTTACTATAAAAATATCATTTTTTAATCCCAAACGTGTAACATTTTTTACATTTTTCGAGATTTTTACCTATCATTTTACAAACAAACATCCCTCCAGAGCATAAAGTCTGAAGGGATGTGGTAATGCGGACAGAACAGGAGTGCACTCCCTACATCCGCTGCTCACTCCCTTGAACTCGCTTCGCTCGGTTCGTTTTTCGTACTTCGTCTTTCGTTTTTCATAAAAAATTAGTAACTTTGCACATTATATATAAGAATATGGAAAGCAATCCCACAACATTTGAACAAAACCTGCTAAAGGACTTGTATACACACCTCAAGCTCGAGGGCGAAGTCGACGACATGATGCCCGATGCCCCTGACATCGAAGAGCGCTGGGTGCCATCGCTCAACAGCTACATGCCCGATGGCATACGTGAGTTTCAGAACTACCCTCTCACTTCCATTGGTTGGATGATGTATGTGGGCATGGCGATAGCACAGCTGTGGGACCTCGACTGGGAGAAGTATAGTCAGGTCGAGGACTTGTACACTATGCTGCGTGATGTGCGTGGATATGACGAGATGGACGAGTACATCACCGAAGAAATCTTGAAACTTGACGCTAAGCGTGCCGACGAACTCACCAAACTGGTGGGCAATTGTGCAGCTCGTACCTACAACTACATGATGCGTCAGGGCGTGGAGCCGGGTACTGCCGAGGCTCTGCAGGCCTATGTGAGCTGCCTGCATCAGATGTACCTGATGGGGGCTTGCGTGCAACTGCATCGCATGGGTTACCACATGGTGAAGATGTAATGGGTTAATGGGTTAATGGGTTAATGGGTTAATGGGTTAATGGGTTAATGGGTTAATAGGTTAATAGGTTAATAGGTTAATAGGTTAATAGGTTAATAGGTTAACCGGTTAATGGGTTAATGGGTTAATGGGTTAATGGGTTAAAGTTTACGATATTTCGAGAAATCGAGGGGTCGATAATAAATAGAACCATAATGAAAAAGATAACGATATTGGTGCCTTGCTACAACGAAGAAAAGTCGTTGCCCTTGCTGCATGACCGCCTGAGTGCACTCATGGACGGTATGCCCCAGTATGCCTGGGAGGTGATACTGGTGAACGATGGCAGTCGCGACAACACGCTGGAAGCAATGCGCTTGCTACACGACAAGGACAGTCGCATGTGCTACATCGACTTGTCGCGAAACTTTGGCAAGGAACGCGCCATGCTGGCGGGTTTTGACCATGCAACGGGCGACTGTATGGTAATCATGGATGCCGACCTGCAGCATCCACCCGAAGTCATTCCAGAGATGATAAAGCACTGGGAAGACGGTTGGGAAGATGTCTATGCCCGCCGCAACACACGTGGCAAAGAATCATGGCTGCGTCGCAAACTCACGCTGATGTATTATCGCATGCTGCAGAGCACCACCAGTACCGATGTGCTGGAAAATGTGGGAGACTTCAGGCTTCTCGACCGCAAGTGCATTGACGCACTGAAGGAGCTACGCGAGTGCGAACGTTATACCAAGGGGTTGTACTCGTGGATAGGATTCAAGAAGAAGGAAATTACATTTGACCAGCAAGATCGCATTGCCGGCAACTCATCGTTCAATCTGTTCAAACTGGCAAGTCTGGCTATGCAAGGCGTAACCTCGTTTACCACTGCCCCTCTCAAGCTTGCTACAGTGCTGGGCTTTGTGGTATCGGTCGTAGCCTTTATATACATGTGCTACATACTGGTTAAGACTATACTGTATGGCGATCCCGTGCAGGGATACCCCACACTGATAATCGTAATACTGTTCTTGGGTGGCGTGCAACTGCTGTCGCTGGGTATCATAGGCGAATACCTGGGACGCATCTTCAACGAGACCAAGAACCGTCCCGTGTACTTCGTTCGCGAGAAAGAGGGAGTCTAAAGCGAGCAGTCACCGGAGCATAGCAATGACAGGTAACACAACAAATAGCAACCGCATAGCCAAGAACACGATGTTCTTGCTAGTGCGCATGGTGGTGCTGATGTTCATTAGTTTCTTTACATCACGCATCATACTGCACAGCCTAGGCATCATCGACTATGGCATATGCAATGTGGTGGGAGGTCTGGCGGCTATGTTCATCTTTTTCCGCTCATCGCTGGCCAACGTGACGCAACGCTACCTGAACATGGCACTAGGCCAGGGCGACATAGCAGGGGCTCGCAATGTGTTTTGCCTGCATCAAACGCTATACATAGCCATTGCACTGGTTACAATACTAGTATCGGAAACACTGGGCCTGTGGATAGTGTGCACCCAACTCGACATTCCTGTCGAGCGACTAAATGCAGCAATGTGGGTGTTTCACTTTACTGTCATAGCACTGGCAACCACTATAGTGAGTGTGGTATTTGACTCAACGCTCATAGCTCACGAGAACATGAAGGTATACTCCTATGTGGGCATATTTGAAGGGCTTTTCAAGTTGCTGGTGGCATACATAGTGAGCATTGCTACCATTGACAAACTCATTACCTACCAACTGCTGCTCATGGTGCTGGCAATATTGCTGTGGGTGTTTTATGCACTGTATTGCCGCTATAGGTATGCCGAGTGCCGCTACCGTTTTTACTGGAATCGTGACGAAGCCCGCAAGGCTGGTGCATTGGTAAGCTGGAACACTGTGGGCACTATTGCCTGGGCATTTAACGAGCATGGACTTAACATTCTGCTCAATCTGTTCTTTGGCCCCGCGGTGAATGCCGCTCGTGGTGTTGCCTACCAGGTGAGCATAATGATAAGCAACTACGGGCAAAACTTCTTGGTATCGCTGCAACCGCAGATTACCAAGTCTTATGCCAGTGGCGACATTGAGAGCGTTAACAAGCTGTTCTTTGCAGGCTCCAAGCTGTCGGTGCTACTGCTGTGGGCATTTTGCCTGCCAGTGATGTTGTGCGTGGATTTCCTGCTGCACCTGTGGCTCAAGGAAGTACCCGAGTATGCAGGAGTCTTCATCGTGTGGATGCTGGCAATGTATATGGTCAACACGCTGAGTAATCCCGTATGGTTCCTAGCACTAGCTGTGGGCAAACTGAAGAAATATGTGCTGGTGGGGTCAACCATCTTCTTTATGGCATTCCCCATGTCGTATGTCTGCCTGAAACTAGGTGCGTCGCCCACAAGCGTATTTGTATGCCTGCTCGTAGCTCGCGTTGCCTACTATCTGGCAGAGTTCACAATAGTGCGCGGCTATGTGGACATACCCTTGAGCGATTATATTGCCAAAGTGATTGCACCAATTGCTATGGTAATAGTGACATCGTGGGGTGCCAGCTATGGCATGCAAGCATTACTACCCGACACATTCATGGGTAATGCTTCAGTAATCCTGTTCTCGCTGGTGATGATAGCCGCGAGCACATACTGCTTGGGCCTCAGTAATGAAGAACGCAATAAGGCCCGCTCATGGATAAAACGTGTGACAAGAATTAAGAAGCAAGATTGATTGAATAAAATGAATAAAATCTTACAAAACAAGTGGTACTGGCTGACGCTGCTCCTGGGCACAGTCATATTTTACATCCTCAATATCAACACCTCGATGTGGGGCGATGATTACATATATGCACTGATACCCGGCAATGAGAGTCAGCGATGCGACACGCTGGGCAAGTACCTGGCATCGATGGCCTATTTCTACAACGACACCAATGGCCGCATAGCCGACATGATAGTGCGCTTCATCAGCAGCCTTGTAGGAAAGACGGTGTTTAACCTCCTCAACACTGCCGTGTTTGCGTTGTTTGTACACACTGTGGCTAAATTGATCAATCGTGCAGAGCGTAACACTTGGTTGCTTGCCATCATTTTCCTGTATGTATTGTTGCTATTCCCCTATCCGGGCGAGACAATGCTGTGGATGGCAGGAGCGGTAAACTATATGTGGTCGGCAACTGCAACCATGCTTGTACTGCTCTATATGGTACAGCATAACGAGACTGGCAACCACAAAGCGAGTGTTATGGGGCATATAGGGCTGGCAATATGCGCTTTTATTGCAGGAGGCATGAACGAGAGTATAACAACAGCTACCCTCGTAGCTATGGGAGGCTACTTTCTGTTCAATTTCAAGCAATGGCGTGGCACTAATGTTACCATCACTATAGCTTACCTGCTGGGCACAATCCTCATCATCTCATCACCCGCTGCTTGGACACGCCTCGCATCGGGAAATTCGGTCAATCTTAATTTGGGTATTACTGGTATACTCACTCAACGCGTATATAATTTAATAACAAAGACAGGACACTATGTAACACCATTCTTAGGATTGTGCACACTCTGTTTTCTACTATGGAAAAAACACATAAAGGAAACGGCTGGCAATATGATTAACTGGACAGTGATCGGGGCAATGGTGTCAGTAACTGTGTTTGGCGTATTGGATCCTCGCGCATACACCTGGTATTCTTTAACCGGATTTGTTGTAGTAATGCTACTCCTATGCCATACCATTAATAGTAAGCCTAAAACGGCTAACATTATAGGTATAGCAGTTGCATTAGCGACCCTTTACCCCACTTGGGACGCACTGAAAACAACATACGACTATAAGCAATATGACGATAAAGTTCTCTCTGACATTTCAGCAAGTCCCGAGGGTGTGGTTTTAGCCTACCCTACTCCTGAACCTACCCGTTTTTATCACCCATTGCATTACGACAATCATATCGCCACATGCTGGAATATGTTTATGGGGTGGTATTTAGGCAAAGAAAACATTGAATTTGTGAGCGACTCAATTTATGCGCGCTACAACAACCCCTTACCGCTGACACAAGGTGGAGAAGTATTGAACTATTCAAGTTCTGACACCACATGGGCCCAAAACATATACGGCTTTAGGGGGGCAGACTATTCAATCATACCCATTGAATGTGATAGTGTAATCGACAGGCAAGGGCTGCATTCTAAACTATACTATAACGATATCGTTGCACACATAGGGGCCGACAGAGTTGAAAAGCGCAAACTGTGGGGCAAGATGCGCGACCATGAGCCATTCTCTCAATATCACCTGAAGCATGATGGCAAAATGTATATAATACTGCCGGCACTCAACGACAGCATAACACGCATTGAGATACCAGTGAAAGTGGGCAAGAAGAACGATGTTCTGATATTCAATCATAAGTAATATGAACGAACAATGGGATAAAATAATAATAGGTATTGACCCTGGTACCAATGTGATGGGTTATGGCTTGCTTGGCATAAAGGAAAAAAAACCGCAACTCATTGCCATGGGTGTGATAAAGTTGAATCGTATGGACGACCACTACATGAGGCTGCATCACATCTTTGAGCGGGTAACAGGCCTAATCAACTCTTATCTGCCCGACGAGATGGCAATTGAGGCACCATTCTTTGGCGTAAATGTGCAATCTATGCTCAAGCTGGGCCGTGCTCAAGGCGTGGCGATGGCAGCAGCACTCAATCACGAAATTCCCATTACCGAGTATGAGCCCCGCAAGATTAAGATGGCTATTACCGGCAACGGTGCTGCAAGCAAGGAGCAAGTGGCATCGATGCTGCAACGCACGCTCAAGATTGACAAGGACGAGATGCCCGAGTTCCTGGATGCCACCGACGCCCTAGCGGCTGCACTATGCCATTTTTACGAGAGCATCAAGCCCATACCTAGTGGCGGAGGAGCAAAGTCGTGGAAGGCATTTGTGGCCAAGAATCCCGACCGCGTAAAGAAATAAGAACTACTATCGGTTTATAACTATTTAGGGGAGGCACTCGCAAGTGTCTCCCCTAATATTTATTTGTATCTCAATCGCTTACTTGACGATTACCTTCTTTGATTGCTTGTCGATAGCGACGATATAGGTACCTGCGGGCAATGCGATTGTTGCATTGCCATTAACGCGGGTGCTTGCCACCTCTTGTGCCTCGAGGTCGTATACCACGACATTAGCCTTGCGGGCTGTGGTGACAACGATGCCGCTTGCTGAAGCCACTGCATCCCAGCTGCGAGTGCTGTTTACTACCTGGAGTGGTGTGCTCGCCTTGGCGTTGGGATTGTCTACGATGGTGATATCATCAATATTGCCACGACTACCGCTACTCTGAACCAGACGGAAGCGGACATTACCTGCAATGTTAACATCGGCTGTAAACTCAGTGAGATCAGTTTGGTTAACAGTAAAATCACGAACTAAAGTCCATGTTTTTCCACCATCGGTTGAGTAACTCAATGAGAGAGCAACATTAGCATCACCACTCCACTTTGCAGCCCAGAAGCTAACCCTGCTTGCTCCGGTAGCTATATCCTCGGCCATTGCGAGTTCAGATTTTGCACTCTTGCCCAGACGGCAACTAAGTGAGCCATGTTTTATGTCGGTTGTCCAGAATCCTGCATCAACAATGTTCCATTTCCACTGGTTACCTTGAATTACTTTGCTCCAGTAGCCGCCTGTCTCGCAACCTTCCCAGTCCTCTACATATGTAGTGGGATCAACGGTAGCGGGGACATCCAGACCGAGGATGATGTTGATGATTGTGTTTACATCGGCAATGTCTACGTCGCCATCAGCATTCACATCGTCACGACTGTCATAAGTGCCTCTTGGTGTCAAACCCAAAATCACATTGACAGCACAGTTTACATCGGCAATATCAACATCGCCATCAGCATTCACATCGCCTCTCCTAGCTGTGCCCGAACTCTCTACTATAGCCACAACCTCTTTCTCGACCTCGCCATAGTGGGCGGTACTTGCAGTGAGTGTTGCGTTGAATGTGCCCACATTGTCAACACTATTGAGACGAACATAGAATGTCTCGCCATCGCTATCGATAACGAGCTGCTTACCCCAAGTCTCCTTATCACGACTGATGTCGAACTTGTCGCCTGAAACTGTGAGAGTAATATTCTCAGGGATGTTCTCGGTGTATACGCTTGCTTCGAGTGTGGGAAGAGTCGACTGACCACGAGTTGCATTGATTGTAAAGCTGCCCTCGGTGACAATATCGAGCAGACGCTCGGGTTCGAGAGTTGTAACCTCTACCATATTGCTCTCGAGCGATGCACTCTTGAGCATAAAGTAGTATGTAGTGCTGGGAGCAAGGCCATTTACAACATATTTGCCTGTGCTAGCTGTTACGCTTACAGGATAGCCGCTAAGCAATGTCGTCTTGTCTTGACGGTAAACATAGAGATTGTAGTTAGAAGCATCGTTTTGACTTGTCCAGCGTGCCTCAAACGAAGTGGGAGTCACATTGCTCACACTTGCAGGAATGCCGTTAACGACTGTTGCCTTAATGGGAACATTGACTGTTGCGCACTCACTGCTCTCAATAGTGAGCGTAGCAGTGTAAGTGCCAGCAGTTGCAGGAGCCACATAGTAGATTGTAACATCCTTGCCTGCAGTAGCGTCGGCAATGCTAACTGTAGATGCACTTGTTGTAAAGCCATTGCCGCTCACCGACAACTCAAGGTCTTCACCCAAGTTGACACCCTTAACAGTAACAACCCTCGACGATGTTGACCCTGTAGCCACTACGCCAAAGTCGATAGTGCTGCTGCTTGTAGGTGATATGATGGCAGGATCGGCAGTTGCTGTGCTGTACCAAGGTTGGCCCATCTTATTGCCCCAGATGTACTCTGCAAGTTCGGGGTGATCAACAAAGGGGTTGCGGTTGCCCTGCTTGAGTGAGCCTCCGTTGCCATCGTAAACGGCCTGATTGCGCTTAACCTCTTTATCGCTCACCGCATCGAGGCGACTCCACTCCAGCAACATGTTGATAGCCCAAGTGGTGTATACAGGGTAACTGTTCTTTGCCAGCATATCGCTATTCCAGTTGGCAATCTTACTGTTATATGCGGCTGCCATATAGAAGTAGATACGTGCAAAGTCACCTTTATAGATATCGTCGGGTTCAAACACTGTGCCACTGTAACCGGGATAGGTCGATTTGCCTAGCTTGCCCAGAGGCTTACCCTTGCTGGTAGCCGACAAGTATGTTCCATTAGCACAAACGCCAAAGGGATAGTTAGAACGCTGGTTGTTGACATAGCCATCAGTTGGGACAATGTGGAATGCATCGCTCACCATGGGCGAGGCGTCGTTGAACCAACTCTTGGGGAACGAGTGCTCACGATTGTAGCAATCGCCCACCTTCGAGTAACTGCCACACTGGTTTGTGCCAGGCTTGAACTTAGTGGTCGAGTACATGTCCAGGATGTAGCCATCGCTACCCACATCGGTATATTTGTACATTGTCCACAAGCCATCATAAGAGACTGTAGTGTGGGGGCCAACAATGCCCTCAAGAGCCTTGAGCAAGGCTTGACCAGTCTTGCCCTCGGCCGAACGATAATAGCCATCGGGCTCGGCAGCATTGATAGGCAAAGTCAGCAACATGACTGCCAACGCTGATATCAGGTTAAATATTTTGCGATTCATGTTTTTGGGTTTCTTAAGTCCTAATAATGGTATTCTTATTTGCTTAGTTCGTACTTATTTCTTCACGCGTTGCACCTTGCCGTCGACCTGCTTTTCCCTGGTCTTGCCGGGTTCCTTGACCTTACCAGCAAGCATACCGCATGCAGCCGAGATGTCCTCGCCACGGCTGCGGCGTATGGTACATGTCACACCCTTGCCATTGAGGTAGTCGCGGAAGTAAGCCATGCGCTCATCGCTACTTGTGCGCAACTTGGGGGCATCGGGAATCATGTGATAGCGAATGAGGTTGACGCGTACATGCTCGTCGGGCAAGATCTCGCGCAAGGCCTCGGCATGCTTGATGTCGTCGTTAAACCAGTTCCACATGATGTACTCAACCGAGAGACGGCGCTGGTGAGCAAAGTCGTAGTGCGACAGCATCTCCATGACATCCTTAATCTGGTAAATCTTCTCAAGCGGCATGAGTGACTGACGCTCCTCGTGAACAGCATCGTGAACGCTCACAGCGATGTGAACGCTAGTCTTCTCGACCAGAGTCTTCAACTCGGGCTTCTTGCCCACTGTAGATACAGTAATGCGCTTGGGGCTCCATGCAAGACCCCAAGGCTCGGTGAGAATCTCAATCACCTTCATCACCTCGTCGAGATTGTCGAGTGGTTCGCCCATACCCATGAACACCACATTAGTGAGCGACTCGCTATCGGGCACGCTGAGCACCTGGTTGATAATTTCATTGGCAGTGAGATTGCCATGGAATCCCTGGCGACCAGTCATGCAGAAGTAGCAATTCATGCGGCAACCCTTTTGTGACGAGATACACAATGTTGCGCGGTCCTCTTCGGGGATGTAAACGCTCTCGATAGCCTTGCCATCGCCCACATCAAAGAGGTATTTAACAGTACCGTCCTCGCTCTTCTGGGCATCGACAGGTTGCTTGAGGCCCACAACATACTCGGTAGCCAGCAGGTCACGATTGGCCTTAGAGATATTGAGCATCTCGTCAAAGGTTGTAACACGCTTGCCATAAATCCATTGAGCCAACTGAGTTGCAGCAAATTTGGGCATACCCAAGTGAGCAGTCACCTCGCGTAACTCGCTCAGAGTCATACCAGCGAGAGGTTTGCGTTGATTTCTTTTAATTTCCATATCTTGTTTTTTCTGTTTTTTCAAAAGTCTACAACTTGCAAAGGTACGTTTTTTTTACGAAAAACGAAAGACGAAGTACGAAAAACGAACCGAGCGAAGCAAGCTCAAGGGAGTGAGCAGCGGATGTAGGTACTGCACTCCTGTGCTGTCCGCAGTGTCGCAAGGCACTATTGCCGGTACCGCGACCAGCGAACCTCCCTTAAAACGAAAACTTTATTACATCGCCCACAGAGGACACCATAGAGCATGTAATTCCAAATTCAGGACGATTGAAGATTTACCTTAATTGGAGGACCTGTCACTCTATATACGCATAAGTAGTATTGCATTACAAAACGGACATTTTTTTATTCCATATTTTTTACTTACCTTTGCTAGCGAATTCATAAAATGAATTTAGCAGAAAAACAACATCGCCAGCTCTTAATATGTTGAAGGAACTCCTAATTAGGAATTCCTTTACTCAAAAAAACAGTTACAATATGAGTTGTAATAACATAGATTTCATAACGTACTGTATCGGCAATCTTTCTCGCCGATTGAACCTGAGTGCTGTTGAGGTTTATCGTCGCCTCAAGCAGTCTGGTATTTTGACTGGGTACCTCGTTGCAAGTTATGATGTACTCCACACCTTTGGCAAAGAATATCTTATGGAAGACCTTACCGAATTCATGAGGGAGAAAGGAGTACTGGCATAATGGAAGTATATCACGCATCAACTGTAGTTGTGGATTTCCCCGACACAAAGCATAGCCGTGCTTATCTCGATTTCGGTCCCGGGTTCTATGTTACAACCTTACAGGATCAGGCAGTGAAATATGGCGCACGTTTCACTAATCGCGGTAAAGATGCCATCTTAAACATCTATAATCTTGCCGATAACCTCAGCAAATGGAAGGTCGTAAAGTTTGAGCGTTACGACGAGGCTTGGCTTGACTTTGTAACCGAATGCCGTCAAGGTAGAGTAGTTGGTGATTATGACGTTGTCATTGGCGGTATTGCCAACGATAAGGTATTCCGTACTGTGGATCTCTATTTTGCTGGCGATATCTCAAAAGAAGAATGTTTGAGTCGCTTGATTTTCGAGGAACCGAACAATCAGATATGCATACGCTCACAGCAGGTACTCGACGAATGTTTAATCTTCCAAAGTTCTCATCGCCTATGAATACCTTGCATGATGAAGCCTACCACACAATACTAGAGGCAAAATATGCTCGCATCATCAACGAGATTAGTGAGATGCACAACGTGAGTCTTGAAGAAGCCATGGACATTTTCTACACGTCTCCGTTACTTCCTCTCCTTGAAGAAGGTGTTGCCGACCTCCATTGCAGAAGCGACAAATACCTTGCAGAGGAGATTTGGCGTGAACGAGAAAACATAGATCTTGCTTGATATCAATATTATCCTTTTAAAAAACGGGACGCCACAAAATTATGTAGCGTCCCAATTTTGTATTCAGACAAATCTCTGTAAGCTTTGTGTCTTTGTGGAAGAATTAAAGACCCAGAATGATGTTGATGATAGAATTCATGTCGGCAACATCGATTGTGAAGTCATCATTCATGTCACCCTTTAGCATTATAGTGACTTCGCATGTGGCACTTAAGTCACTGCCGTCGGTCGTTGTAGCCTTAATTGTCACCTTACCAGCCTTTAGAGCCTTGATGCGGCCATGAACATCAACTGTCGCAATTTCCTCGTTGCTAGAGGTCCATTTTACATCCTGTGTAGCTGCCGATGCAGGCTCAATGGTAGGATATACCTGAACTAAGGCAGTCTCTGTTGTCTTGAATTGGGTTAGATCAAGTGCGATTGAAGTTGCCTTTTCAACCAGCGCATTAACAGTCACTGCACAAGTTGCAGTAAGGTTAGTACCGTCAGCAGTTTTTACTGTGATGGTTGCGGTACCAGAAGCTACAGCAGTTACTTTGCCATTAACATCAACAGTTGCGACTGCAGTGTTGCTTGAGGTCCATGTCACGCTTTTATCGGTGGCGTTCCCGGGTAAAACGGTAGCGGTGAGAGTTGTTGTCTCGCCGGTTGTAAGGGTTGCTGTAGTCTTGTCAAGGCTGATTGATGTTGCCTTAATAGTTGAATTTGTTACTGTTACAGTACATGACGAATCGTCAAGCTTTGTCATGTTACCCGCTGCGTCGCTCACATAGATTTCCTTGAGCGAAACGGTTGCTGTACCACTGAAGTTATCGGCCGCTGTGACATAGAAGTAAGCAATCTCACCGCTGTTGCCAATAATGTCGTAACTGTTGGTTGAATAGTAAGTGGCATTGTACTGGCCATTGCCACGGTCCTTGAATGTGAGAGTGTGGTCATCGGCACGGTCGGTGTTCACGCCGCAATGTAGACGCCCACGACTGTCAAGCGCCATTGTAAGTCCTTCGGGCAAATAAAGCTCCAACTGGAATGCCGAGAGGGCTGTAGTGTTGTCAAGATTGATGCTCACTTGCTTAGTCTCACCTGCCTCAATTGAGAAATCGTTGATATACATTGAGGTTGTTCCTGCAGGA
>JAGHTV010000202.1 GCA_018065165.1 Candidatus Sodaliphilus fimicaballi
TGTTAACCGCATGGTCACCATGCTCGACCAGATAATGGCATTGTGTGCCAAGGGCGTCCTGCTCTATCCCGAGACAGCCTTGCCCGACGGTTTCTCGTGGGCCGATGTACGCAAGGTGTGGTCATCGACCGGCGGAATACTGCCCTACTCGCCCCAACTGAGCGACGCTAAGCCCGAGCAGATATCGGCCAACGCGACAAATTTGGGTGGCTATGAGATGGTTAAACTGCAGATGCAACTGCTCGAGGAGGTGTCGGGCGTGAGCGGTGCAATGCAGGGCAAGGATGTGACCAGCGGCAACTCGGCACAGCTGTACCAAGCCCAGGCCGACAATGCCAACCTGGCCATGACCGACATCTACGGCACGTTTACCGCATTTCGCCGCCAGCGCGACGCACTGCTATCAACATGACATCAATTCAAAATTAGTTAGTATTTGGTATAACAAGAAAATAGTGGGCAGGCCCACAAAATAATATTACTCCATTTATGAGGTAATTCCATTTTGCTCTGCAAGCAAGCTATTTTAAGGGAGGTTCACTATTCGCGGCACCGACCTACGGTCGACTTACCGCTGCTCACTCCCTTGAGCACGGTTCTTTGCGCAGCAATAAAAACTCAATAAAACATTTTCTTTTTACTGGACAACAATAAGCAGTTAAGGGGCGCCATGCTTGGCACCCCTTAACCGCTTATATACTTACTGTTAACGCATTAGTTGCAACCGCCGCCGCAATCACCGCAGCCACCGCCACAGTCGCCACAACTGCCACCGCAGCTACCTGCGCAACCGCCCTTGCGGGGGTTGAGTTCCTCGAGCGATGCATCGCGCACTGTGAGCACCTCGCCCACATACTTGATAGTCTCGCCTGCAAGTTGGTGGTTGAAGTCGAGAGTAACTACATCGCCCTCCATCTTCACTACCTGACCCATAACGCGCATGCCATCGGCAGTCATCATGGGGACCATAGCGCCCAGGTAAACCTTCTCGGTATCAAACTCGCCATCAACGAGGAATGTGTCGCGAGGCAGGTCCATAACCAGATTGGGGTCACTCTCGCCAAATGCATCGGCAGGTGCCAGTGTGAAGTCAAACTTATCACCTTGCTCCAGACCCTCGATACCAGCCTTGAAAGCTACGAGCATACCGGGGTCAAGGCCAAATACAAATGCATCGGGCTGCTCTTTAGTAAACTTGAAGATTGATGTCTCCTTGCCGTCTTCTACAACGAAGATTTCGTAAGCAAGTTCTACATATTGCTTGTCTGCAATTTTTGCCATTTTGTGTCTTATTTTATTAAATTCTTAATATCTTAAATTCTTAAGCTCTTAAATTCTTAAGCTCTTAAATTCTTAAGCTCTTAAAGCCCAGCGTCCTTAACCCTCTATTTAATTTCTTTTACCAGGAAAATCTCGGTGGGGAAGTGATCGCTGAAACCATTGAGGAACACACCACCCGAGTAGGTGCGCAGGGGATATCCCTGACGGTCGCCCTCGCGAGTCTTCAAGAAGTCGCGGTTGAGGACCTCGGCACGCAGGAAGGTGAGCTGGGGTTTGTCTTTGCCCTTGGCATACTTGGTGAAGTAGTCGGTCATCATGATTTGGTCAAAGAGGTTCCAGTTGCCCTTGTAGGCCAGTGTACCGATGCCCTTGTCGAGCTTCTCCCAGAAGGGGTTGTACATAGCACCGTCAACAGCATCCTCAATCTTCTTCATGCCACGCATCACCTTGGCGCAACTGTTGTTCTGTGGGTCATCGTTAAGGTCACCCATCATTATCACGCCCTGGTTGGGGTCGTCAACGAGCAGTGAGTCGACGATGTGACGCGACAGTGCCGCTGCAGCCTCGCGCAGGTAGCTCGATTGCTCCTCACCGCCCAGTCGAGAGGGCCAGTGGTTGACGATAACGCTTACCTTCTCGCCTCCGAGCAAGCCAGTGACTACAAGCTGGTCACGAGAGCGGAAGTTGGGGTTGCTCTCTATTCTCAAGCGATGGTTGTTGACATTGAGCACCTTGAAGAAGCGGGGATTGTAGAGCAAGCCCACATCCACGCCACGACGGTCGGGGCTGTCGTGATGCACAATCTGGTAGTGCTGAGCGCGTATCTCGGGTTGCTTAACGAGGTCTTGCAGCACGGTGATGTTCTCAATCTCGCTCACGCCTATGATTGCCGGACCTGT
Source organism: Candidatus Sodaliphilus fimicaballi (assembly GCA_018065165.1). Lineage (GTDB taxonomy): Bacteria > Bacteroidota > Bacteroidia > Bacteroidales > Muribaculaceae > Sodaliphilus > Sodaliphilus fimicaballi. The sequence goes on from JAGHTV010000202.1 coordinate 2,181, forward strand.
GGGAGTGCCCTGACTGGTCATCTGGCTGATGGCGTAGGCCATGTTGTGCTGTTTTTGCCAGTACTTTTCGTTATTCCACTGGCGTGCACCCTTGGGCGAGAACTCAAGGTCATACTGACCATTGGTATTGATGGTGTCAAACAGGTTCTCGAGGTTATAGAACATCACGCCATAGACATTGTAGCGACGATCCTGTGCAATGGCAGGAATGAGCAGCAATGCTATCATAACGAGCAAAATTGATTTCTTCATATCGGTTGGGTTGAGTTTCTACTTAATAATTTTGTCAAAATTACTGCATTTGCGTCAAAGGTCAAAATGATTTATGATTTATTTTCAAAAACAACCCACAAGATGTATCATTTTATTGAAATTATAACTAACTTTACATTTTGAAAATAAAACCATATAACAATATACAGCTATGTTTAGTAAAGAAACTTATGTAGGTCGCCGCGCCGAACTCAAGAAAATGGTAAAAAGCGGCATCGTGCTGTTCTTTGGTAACAACGAGTCTCCCTGCAACTATCCCAACAACGCATACTACCCCTTCCGTCAGGACTCATCGTTCCTGTACTACTTTGGCCAGGTGCGTGATGGTCTCGTAGGCGTTATCGACATCGACAACGACACGGAAATCCTCATAGGCAATGACATCGACATTGAGGACATCGTGTGGTATGGTTCGGTCGACAGCATGGCCGACATGGCCGCTCAGGTGGGCGTTGCCAATAGTGCCCCTATGAGCGCACTCAAGGAAATCGTTGACGAGGCCAAGGCCAAGGGTCGCACCATCCACTTCCTGCCCCCCTACCGCCACGACAACATGATCCAGATTATGGACCTGCTGGGCATCCATCCCAGCCAGCAACGCAAGGCAGCGTCTCACGAACTGCGTATGGCAGTAATCAAGATGCGTAGCAGCAAGACAGCCGAGGAAATCGAGGAGTTGGAACGCGCAAGCATCATAGGCTACAACATGCACACCACTGCAATGAAGCTGGTTAAGCCCGGCATCAGCGAGAAGTACATCGCTGGCCAAATCGACGGCATCGCCCTCTCATATGGTGCCAAGACAAGCTTTGCGACCATCTTCTCGCAGCATGGCGAGATCATGCACGGCAACCCCTCAGAGGCTCTGCTCGAGGACGGTCGCCTCGTGCTGTGTGACTGTGGTGCCGAGACCGTAAACAACTACTGCAGCGACCACACCCGTACAATGCCCGTCAACGGCAAGTTCTCTCAACGCCAACTCGAAATTTACAGCATCGTCGAGGAGTGTCACGACCTGGCACTGAAGGTTGCCGCTCCCGGCGTTAAATATATGGATGTACACTTTGCCGTATGCCGTCTCATGACCGAGCGTCTCAAGGAACTTGGTCTGATGAAGGGCGATGTTGACGAGGCTGTAGCTGCTGGTGCTCACGCCATGTTCCTGCCTCACGGCCTGGGACACATGATGGGTATGGACGTTCACGACATGGAGGGCCTGGAGCAAATCTACGTAGGCTTCGACGAGGAGACTCGCCCCAATCTGGAACAATTTGGCACTAACTGCCTGCGCATGGGTCGCCGCCTCGAGGAAGGCTTCGTTGTGACCGACGAACCCGGTATCTACTTCATTCCCGCCCTCATCGACGACTGGCGTGCTAGCGGACACTGCGCCGAGTTCCTCAACTTCGACAAGCTTGAGACCTACAAGGACTTTGGTGGCATACGCATCGAGGACGACTTGCTCATCACAGCCGACGGATGTCGCTTCCTGGGCAAAGACCGCATACCCTACCATCCCGCCGACGTAGAAGCCTTCATGGCACAAAACAAGTAATTGAGAAACTAGGCTCTCTAAGTTCTCTAAGCTCACTAGGCTTGCTAGGATATCTACATTTTCTTAGAGAACCTAGAGAGCTTAGAAGGCCTAGAGAACTTTATTACCTAAATAAAAAACATGGCAGTTTTAAAGAAACAAAGCAACTGGAATAATCTTTATTTCTATCAAAAAAGCGAAGTATTATACCAGTTGACCGTCGTCTTTTGCAATCGATTCTTGCCCAAGTATGGCGACCGTACCGTTGACCAAATGGTACAAGCCGCACGCTCGGGGAAACAAAACATTGTAGAAGGGCTTGCCGATGGTATGACCTCTACCGAGATGCAGCTCAAACTACTTAATGTGGCTAGAGCAAGCTTGCAAGAACTCCATGAAGATTACTGCGACTATCTGCAAGCACACAAACTTGTTCAATGGGACTCTTCCCATCCTCGCTTCAAGCCATTACAAGACTACTGCAAAACCAATAATCACATTGAAAAATACAAGCATTTTTTTGAAAGATGGAATGACGAGGAAATGGCAAACTGTGCCATAACATTGTGTCATATGACCGATGTGCTGATGCTGAGGTACATCAATAAAATTGAAAAGATTTTTGTTCAAGAAGGAGGAATCAAAGAGCGCATGTATGCTGCACGCACGGGATACCGTAAGCAACAAGATGAACTTTATAAGAAACTTGAACAAGAAAACTCTCAACTCAAAATTGAGGTCGAAAAATTAAAGCACTTACTTGCACAACACGGCATTGAGTATTAAAAGACAATTAAAGCCCTCTAGGCTATCTAAGCTCACTAGGAAAAGTCCTAGAGGGCCTAGCAAGCCTAGAGGGCTTATTTTATGCAAGGTTTTCTCCTTACTTAATCATCTTGGTAGTAACGGTTGAGCCGTCGGTCATGGTCTTAACCACGAGATTGACGCCGTCAAATGGCTCTTGTGATGCTACACCAGCAAGGTTGTAGTAGGTAACACTTGCCACCTCGGTACTAGCATTGAGGTCGTCAACGCCTGTAATTACTTGACTATCGGCAGTCCAGTCGAGATAGAATGTGCTATTGCCCTTGCCATTATTGTAGGTGTACTCAGCGTGACCCGATGCCTTACCACCGGCGGGTTCTTCTGTGGGAATAAGAACTACGATATTGCCTACAATCTGGTCAGGAGTCATATCGCTGATTGTTGCAGCCTTTTTCTTTGTTCCATTGACCACGCCACTTACGCCTGTAGTCCACTCAATTGCTTTGTCAACAACAAAACCGTCGGCATTCAGTCTCTCACGTGTATATTCCTCTGTTGGCTTAAGTTCATCCTTACTTGTCTTGCTAGCAAGGTATGTATTATAGGTGGTACTTGTGTTATCTCCTGCATTGGGAGTCAACTGGAAGTAGAACAACTTCGTTGCTGACTTGTCTTGCTTCTTCCAGTTAGCACACTCGGCCACAATTGTACGACCGTTGTCCTGATCCTTGATGGTCACGCCATCAGAAGCGCCACTGAGGTCGATGCCGTTAATGTGGTTGTGCTCATACTCAATATTTGTAAGGCTGGGCAATGATGTAGGCAGCTTGATGCAGTAAAGGTTGTTATTGTTAGCATAAACCTCCTTCAGTGCTGTTGAAGTGAAGTTAAGGTCACTAATCCAGTTACCCTGCTTGGCGTCACACTTCTCGTCATTGCTACAGTCAAAGTATTCAAGAGCAGTATTTTTTGAAACATCCAAATCTCCTACATGGCAACGAGCCAGATCAAGGTATCTCAGGTTGTTTGTTGCATCATCAACATAAAGTTCAGCAAGGGTCGCGTTATCATAGCACTTGAGTGTGTCGAGCACCACACATCCATCTAAGTTGAGAGACTTAATTTCACTATTAGATACCCATGCGGTCACAAGGCCGTTGTTATGACTCAGGTCAAGACCACTGACACCATATTTATTATTATAAGCGTGAAGATACTTGAGGTTGCTGTTGGCAGTCACATCGAGCGAAGTAAGGTTAGCGTTGTCCTCGCAGTAGAGCAACTCAAGGTTGGCTGCGGTGTTGAGACCAGCGAGACCCAGATTACCCTGAGCTTGCTGAGAGCGGCTGTCGCCGTCGTCAGCACGATTATAAGCGCCCTTGTCAATGCGAGCCAGGCCGGTGTTGGGAACATAAACCTGCTTGAGCTCTGGATTGTTGTTCAGCGACAGCGAAGTGAGGTTGGTTTTGTCGTTGGCCTGAGCGATAACCAGGTGGGGGCAATCATCGGCAACACACTCAACGAGAGCATCGCAGCCCTTGAGGTTAAGAGTGTGGCCCACACCAGTGCTACTCCAGTGAGCCCAGTTGTTCTTGGTCCAGTTGCCCGACACGTTGAGGTACTTGAGGTGCTTATTGTTAGTGACACCTATTGAGTCAAGGTCACTATTGGCAACATTGATGTATTCCAGATTGGGACAGCCGCCACTGCCATTGGGGTTCCACGAGCCCTGCATAGTGTGAGGATCTTGTCCACGAGTCTCAATCATGCTGATTCGCTTCAGGTCGGGGAAGTAGTGGCCCTCATTGTTGGGGATAAATGCCGCCGACTTCATGCCATTGTAGTCGGCATAGAATTCCTTGAGCTTATTACAGTTAGTAACGAGAATATAGTGCGGTTCACGATTTTTTGCAGTCTCAGTTGCCTTGGTGGCAAAGTTTGCCATGTAGTAGTCTTCCGTATGTGCTGTGGGTATATCTTTACGGCCATCTTTTGCAAAATGGTGAATGTTAGTATAACTAATGTCAAGATACTCAAGATTAGGATTATACAGCAGGTTAATCATGCGCAAACCTATAGTATCATTGAACTCACCCACATCACCAGGAGTGTGGAATTTCTTATTCACAACGCTGTTGTCGCTATACTCGGTGATGGTGCGGTTGTTGCGCACGATAAGGGTTTTAAGCTGTGTATTCTTGAATAGGTGGAGTGAGTCCTGGAGCAGGTTGTTGCTCAGGTCAAGATACTCAAGACCAGTGAGGTGCTCAAGACTTGAACGACTTTCATCTTTAGTACGCGAACTGGCACTGAACGAAGTGTAAGCATTGCTGAATGTGGTGAACTTGTTGTGGGCAGCCTTAAGGGTTTTGAGACCTGAACAGCCCTGTGTTGAGTTGCTTTGACCAAGTTCCTCAAACGAGCTGTTCTCAATGTCAAGTGTCTCGAGGTTGGCAAGACCCTTAATGTAGAGGCCCTGTGCAGCACTGATGCCTTCGTCTGAAGCTGTCTTGGTAAGGTTGGCATTGCCATGCAGGTGAACCTCGGTGAGGTTAGTGTTGCCAGCAAGCGACAGAGCGCTCATAGCACTGTTCTCAACAGTTACCGAAGTGAGACCATTATTACCCAGGTCAAGACCCTCGAGGGTGTTGCCACTGAGTGAATACACAGCGGGGAAATTGTTGCTCTGTAGCGAGAGGCAAGTGAAAGGGCCACCCACAGTAGGAACGTCGCTAAACTGGTTGCCGTCGAGCACCAGAGTCTTGAGCTTAGTACAACCATCAGAAGTAATAGTGGGGATAGAAGTGAGTCCGCTATTTTTAATCGCAACACTAGTAATATTTGCTGCGCCTGACACATTGATATTTTCAATCGCAGGACAGTTAATCAATGTAAGATCAGAGCCGCTATTAAATGTATTCTTGCTGCCGCCCACACTCAGCGTTTTAAGGTTTTGGAAACCATCCACCGTGGGAGCAGTTGCTATTTTTGCATCATCAAGGATAAGAACTTCAAGCTTGGGGCAGTTGGCTGGAGTCAACTTGTTTGTTGAGTTAGTCTGTGTTCCCCAATACATGTCATTGCCCGACATGTCAAGATACTTGAGGTTTTCGCAACCACTGACATTTGTATACCGAAGGCTGCTGTTATTTGCCAAAATAAGTGTTTCAAGTGATTTAGGATATGCAGGATTGAAAGCTGTACCGAGCTTGCACCCACTCATATCTAAATATTTCAACTTTGTAAGTTTAGTGAGATCTGCTGTAGTCAAACTAGCGTTATTTGCAAGAATCAATGTCTCAAGGTTGATAAGTTTAGGTAGAGAATTTGCATAATTCAGTTTATAAGCGTCTGTCGATTGTGTATCTGCTTGCCCTGAATTTGTAAGATCCAGATATTTTAGCCCCGTTTGATCTGAAATACCAGAACTAAAACCATGCATTGCAACACACCCATTAAGACTGAGCCATTTAAGGGTTTTGATGCTATATGTTCCAGACATAGCTCTAAAAGCACCAAAATTTGTACAGCCCGTCGCATCAAATTTCTCTAATGGTGTTCCACTAGCTAATTTTATTGGATTATTAGTACTATTAATACCATTAGTTGCTCTGTTATTGCGAATTGACAGAATTATCAACTTGTTGTTAGAAGTTAGGTTGATTGACGCAATCTGGTTGTCATCGAGGATGAACTCGGTCAGCTCGGTGAAGTTGGCGATACCGGTAATATCGGTGATGCCTTGGTTAGAGAGGTCGAGCGAGGTTACGCTTGTGGCTTCGACCGAAGTTGCGCCGAGTGCTTGTTGCAATGCAGTACGGAACGCAGGATCAGGGAATGTAGTGGTGTTAGTTAAATCCACGACCGCTGCTTGGGCCGTGATGCCATAAAATAGTAGCGATAGAGCAAACGCTAATCTGCAAATAAGGTTATTAGGTTTTTTCATAATAAAATAACACTTTATAATAGGTTTATCAGTATAGTTTACATTATGTAATATAACAACTTGCAAATTTAGCAATTATTTTTCACAATTTTGCACTCTACAAAACAAAAAAACTCCTGCTACCTTAAGATAGCAGGAGTTTCTATTGGTTTATGTAAGAGTTTCTTACTTGTTGAGTGCTTGAGCTACGTCAACGGCGCAAGCTACTGTACAACCTACCATGGGGTTGTTACCAATACCCAGGAAGCCCATCATCTCCACGTGAGCGGGAACTGATGAAGAACCTGCGAACTGAGCGTCGCTGTGCATACGGCCCAGAGTATCTGTCATACCGTAAGAAGCGGGACCAGCAGCCATGTTATCGGGGTGCAGTGTGCGGCCTGTACCACCACCTGATGCTACGCTGAAGTAGGGCTTACCAGCGAGGATACGCTCCTTCTTGTAAGTACCAGCAACGGGGTGTTGGAAACGAGTGGGGTTAGTTGAGTTACCAGTGATAGATACGTCAACGTCTTCCTTCCACAGGATAGCTACGCCCTCACGTACATCGTCGGCACCGTAGCACTTAACCTTAGCGCGGGGACCATCGCTGTAGGGAGTCTCAGCTACAGTCTTGAGCTCGCCAGTGAAGTAGTCAAACTCAGTTTGAACGTATGTGAAACCGTTGATGCGAGAGATGATCTTAGCAGCGTCCTTGCCCAGACCGTTGAGGATAACGCGCAGGGGCTCCTTGCGTACCTTATCAGCCTTAGCAGCAATCTTGATTGCGCCCTCAGCAGCAGCAAATGACTCGTGACCAGCGAGGAATGCGAAGCACTTAGTCTCTTCACGGAGCAGACGAGCTGCCAGGTTACCGTGGCCAAGACCAACCTTACGGTCGTCAGCTACTGAACCGGGGATACAGAATGCTTGCAGACCCAGACCGATAGCCTCGGCAGCATCAGCAGCGTTCTTGCAACCCTTCTTCAGAGCGATTGCGCTACCACAAACGTATGCCCACTTAGCGTTCTCAAAGCAGATGGGCTGAGTTTCCTCACATGTGAGATAAGGATCGATACCAGCTTCTTCGCAGATTGCGTTAGCCTCCTCAATGTCCTTGATACCGTTCTCGTTGAGAACAGCGATAATCTTGTTGATTCGACGATCTTGCGATTCGAATTTTACTTCTCTAATTGCCATAATGTATTCCTCCTTTATTATTCGTTACGTGGGTCAATGTACTTAGCAGCGTCAGCGAAGCGACCATAGCTACCCTTAGCAGCCTCGAGAGCCTCTTCGGGAGTCTTGCCCTTCTTCAACGCATCGGTGAACTTGCCAAGGTGCAAGAATTCGTAACCGATAACTTCGTTATTAGCGTCAAGAGCCATGCGAGTGCAATAGCCCTCAGCCATCTCAAGGTAGCGAGGACCCTTAGCCAGTGTACCAAACATAGTACCTACTTGGCTGCGGAGACCCTTACCGAGGTCTTCAAGAGAAGCGCCTACTACGAGACCACCCTCTGAGAACGCGCTCTGAGTGCGACCGTAAACGATTTGCAGGAAGAGCTCGCGCATTGCAGTGTTGATTGCGTCACACACGAGGTCGGTGTTGAGTGCTTCGAGGATTGTCTTGCCAGGAAGAATCTCACTTGCCATAGCAGCTGAGTGAGTCATACCTGAGCAACCAATAGTCTCAACGAGAGCTTCTTGGATGATACCTTCCTTAACGTTGAGAGTAAGCTTGCAAGCGCCCTGTTGGGGAGCACACCAGCCGATACCGTGAGTGAGGCCAGAAACATCTTTGATTTCTTTAGAGCGTACCCACTTTCCTTCTTCAGGAATTGGTGCTGAGGGGTGATTTGCACCCTTAGCTACACAGCACATGTTTTGTACTTCGTGAGAATAAATCATAATTAGCTGTTAATTAATATGATAGTAAAAAATTGTAAGTTTTGTTATATACAAAGCATATTTAACTGCGTAAAGTTACTAAATTTTTTGCACATTATTGCCTTCTACACCTTATAAAAAAAGAAAAAAGCGAGAAATTTCTCGCTTTTTATGAGTTATAGCCATGTGAATGACATTTCTTCTTGTTTTAGTCGCGCACTCTGGGTGCGCATTATTGTAGTTTCTTTCTCTAACCGAGGCCTACGACCCCGGTTAATAACGCTGAAGCGTTGTAACGCGCCCTATGGCGCTATCTATGTGTTACCGCGACATTGTCAACCCATAGCTAATGATGTCCAATGGCGCTATCTATGTGTTATTATAGACCAAGTCTACTCATGACTGGCGCTATCATCGGGTCGAGCATATGCTGAACGGGCATTGGCCCGTGACAACGCCTTGCGTTATTAACCCCAGTCAAGAGAGCGAATGCGAACGCAGGCTGGGGATAGGAGACGGCACAACCCTTGTGCGGGCCCAGAGCCCGTGACTAAGTCAATCCTTAAATAGAATTTCTTCAGTCACATTTATACCTGCATCTTTTACCAATCTAATATATTCGTTTGCGAACCCAAAACTTTGATGATGTACTTTTTGACCCTTAATGTATTCAACCACATCGTCTACAGAATCATAAGATATTGAAAATGCAGCATACCCCTTTGACCAACCCAAGAAATATGGAAATTCAGCACTTTGCTTAAACCGCTTTGTCGCTGAGACTTTGACAACTTCGGCATACTTTGCAATACTTAACGAAGGTGGTAATCCCACACATATATGGATATGGTCTGGCATTCCCCCTATACGATAAACATGACAACCCAAATTTATACTTGTTGAGTAAATGTAATTGTATAACAATCTCTCATTTTCAAAGTTCAGGTTGCATTGGCTTCCCTTTGTTCTGAAGACAACATGATATATTGACTGTGTAAACGACATCACTTCAGGTTTTAGTCGCGCACTCTGGGTGCGCATTATTGTGGTTTCAGTCTTTACCGAGGCCCATGACCCCGGTTAATAACGCTAAAGCGTTGTAACGCGCCCTATGGCGCTATTTATGTATTATAATTATATTGCTGTAATACGGGCATTGGCCCGTGACAACACTTTGTGTTATTATCCCCTGTCAAGAGAGCGAATGCGAACGCAGGCTGGGGATAGGAGATGGAATAATTAAGTGCGGGCCCAGAGCTCGCGACCAAACTAACCGATGGTTAATAATGCGCTTATGTAGAGAACTCTGCTGAACTTGTTAACCCAAGAGAAATTTATCACAACACTCGGTTCTACATTTCGTCGATTTTCTTCTTGGCCCATTCTTTGGCGGCTTTTACGGCTTCACGCTTGGCACGGGCAGCGATGCTGTCGAGCAGTTCCTGTGCAGCATTGGGGGTGCCATCGGCTGGAGCTACTTCCTCGTCGTCCTGGATGGGAGCTTGGGGTTCGTCGTAGCTTTCTTGTGGCTGTTCCTCAACTTCAGGAGCAACCTCCACGACAGGCTCGTCGTTACCGTGAATGGCCTGCTTAATGGCGTCGTTTATATCATCGGTACCAAAGGTAAATACGTGTCCCAAAATACCAAACGAGACATGCTTGCTGCGAGTGCCATAGTTAAATGTACCCATCGAGCAGATAAAATAGTTATCGTAGCTGAACATCTGGTCAATAACCAAATCGGCACCGGTACCGCCTACCCATGTGGCTACTTCACCCAGGATACTGCCACCCATGCCGGTCTCGTTCACCGTGTTGCTCAACCACTCGCGAGTCACGTCCTTGATAGTGTTGAGGTGATCTTCGCGCGAGGGTACAGTAACCACGAGTACAACCAGCATTACAAAGGTCACAATCAGTGTCCACAACAGGCATCCGCCACCACGCTTGTCCTTCTTGGCAGGAGTTGCGGGCTCGGCATAGGCGCGTTCAAATGTAGGCTCGGGAGTTTGTGGCTGGGAGAGGCGTGTGGGTGGAGGCGCTACCTGACTTGCCTGAGCGGCACGAGCACGACGGTACTCCTGCTGTTGCAGCAGCGAGGTCAGGGCAGGTACATCGCCCGCCTGTTTCCAGTCGTCCATGCCCTCGGTCCACACCTCGGTCTCGGGGGTGATGTCAAGACTTGCAAGTTGATCTAGTGTAAATGGTCCTTGCTGCGAGTCGTTGATGAAAACATAAAATTCCATTAGGTATTATATTAAATTGGTTAATATCAAAACATTGAACTTACACGCTTCACAGCCTCGACAAAGCGTGTTATCTCGTCGCGAGTGTTATAGAACGAGAGCGACGCACGCACCATGCCGGTGACGCCATAGCGTGCCATGAGGGGTTGAGCGCAGTGGTGCCCAGTGCGCACAGCAAAACCTAGCTTGTCGAGCAACAGGCCCATGTCATAGCCATTTATATCGTTGACCAGAAACGAGATAACCGCACCCTTGTGTGGCGCTGTTCCATAGATGTGCATGCCGTCGATGGCCTGCAACTGGTCGGTGGCATACTGGAGCAGTTCCTGCTCGCGTGCCGCGATATTGTCGATGCCCAGCGAGTTGATATAGTCGATGGCTGTTCCCAAGGCAGCAATGCCCACATAGTCGGGAGTGCCTGCCTCAAACTTGAAGGGAAGGTCGGCAAAATTAGTATGCTCAAACGAGACCGTGCTTATCATCTCGCCACCACCCTGATAGGGGGGCATAGACTCTAGCCAGCGCTGCTTGCCATAGAGCACACCCACGCCAGTGGGGCCATACATCTTGTGTGACGACAAGGCATAGAAGTCGCAGTCAAGGTCCTGCACATCGATAGCCATGTGAGGAGCCGCCTGCGCACCATCGATGAGCACGGGCACATCGTGACGGTGGGCAATCTCAATCATCTGCTTCACGGGGTTGATGGTGCCCAGCACATTGCTCATGTGGGCAATGCTCACAAAGCGAGTATTGTCGCTGAAAAGGTCCTCGTAAGCCTCCAGGTTGAGCGAGCCATCGTCGTTAACGGGAACCACACGCAGCCTGATGCGCTTGCGTTGTCCCAGCAACTGCCAGGGCACGATGTTGCTATGGTGCTCCATTGCAGTTACGATAATCTCATCGCCATTGTATAGCCGCTCGCCAAACGACGAAGCAACGAGGTTGATGCCTTCGGTAGTACCACGAGTGAAGATAACCTCCTGTATCGAACTTGCATTGATGAAGGCACGCACCTTTTCGCGAGTAGCCTCTACCCTATCGGTAGCCTCCTGCGAGAGTGTGTGTACGCCACGGTGCACATTGGCACGGTGCTTGAGATACATGTCGTTGATGGTATCAAGCACACACTGCGGAGCCTGAGCCGTAGCGGCATTGTCAAGGTAGACCAGTGGCTTACCGTTAATGTCACGCTCAAGTATGGGGAAATCTTTTCTTATCTCTTCTATATTCATAGTCTTTTAATTTCTCGAAATATCGAATTGTCGATGTCTCGAAATACCAGTTAACCCTTTAACCAGTTATCCCTTTATGCCACAGCCCTCACCACACGATGCGCAAGCTGCCAGAGTGCCATTGAAGCGCTTCTCAACCAGGTGGTGCAAGCGGTCGCGCAACACCTCGAGACGCACACCGTCGACAACATCGGCCATGAAGGCTTGCATGAGCAGGCGACGAGCCTCGGGAGCGCTGATGCCACGAGCCTGCATGTAGAACAGTGCGTCCTGGTCGAGCTGACCTATGGTGGTACCGTGCGACGCCTTAACATCGTCGGTATAAATCTCAAGTTGTGGTTTGGTGTAGATGCGAGCCGCGGGCGATGCACACAGGTTGCGATTACCTTGATAAGCCTCGACTTGCGGGCAACCTTCCTTAACCAGTATCTTGCCGGCAAATGCACCCACAGCCTTATCGTCGAGCACATACTTAATCATCTCATTGCTATGGCACTGCGGTGCGTTGTGATTGATGAGCGAGTGAGTGTCGACATGCTGTTCACCACTGGCAATGGTCATTCCCAGCAGTGTAGTCTCGGCATGGCGGCCATTAACATCAACATAATAGTCGTTGCGAGTGAAACCGTTAGTAAGCGTGATGCCATCGACCAGCACATTGCTGCCAGCCTCTTGTCTTACAGCCACCGTGCTCACACGGCTAGTTGCCGACGAACTCTCCTCAAGGTCGTAGTAATCAAACGACGAGTCCTCGCCTGCCACAACCTCAACCACCTGCGACGACAGGTGCTTGACATCCTTGCTCTGAGTGTGGTCACACACCAGGAGTCTTGCCTGGGCTCCCTGCTGGAGCACTACGAGGATGCGGCGTACAGCCATGAGGGGTTGTGTGGTATTGAAGATGTTTACCAGCTGTATGGGACGCTCGCCCATCACGCCACGGGGCACATACACTAGCAAGCCGTCCTGAGCCAGCATGGTGTTGAGGGCCACAGTGGGATCGGCCAGTGAAGCCACGGTGCCATAGTGCTTGGCGAGCACCTCGGGGTGGTTGACTGCAGCATCCTTGAATGTCTCTACAATCACGCCACCGGCATTGCGCACAGCATTAGGCCCAGCCACGATGCTATCGTTGAAGCACATGTACAGGCAGGTGCTCATGTTGGGCACATCGCAGCGAAAACTCTCGGCAGCATCGCCACTAAAGGCAATGCGCGAGATGTTGAGACCATAATCGGGGGCAAACACCGCCTCGAGGTCGGTAGCCTCATAGTCCTCGCTACCCTTGCGTGGCAAGCGGGCGTCAACGAGGGCATCGTAGGCTGCCTGACGGCGGTCGTTGAGCACGGCGGGAGCACCAGCCTCAATCATCTTGCGGTTGTCCTTGAAAAGGTCAATATATTGTCTTAATGCGTTCATTGTTGATAGTGTTGAGGTGTTATTCTCCATCGACTTGGGCCTTGATCCAGTCATAACCCTTCTCCTCGAGCTCGAGTGCGAGTTCGGGACCTGCGCTCATCACGATGCGACCCTTGTATAGCACATGCACAAAGTCGGGCTTGATGTAGTCGAGCAAGCGCTGGTAGTGGGTGATGACGATAGTTGCGTTGTCCTCGCTCTTGAGCTTGTTGACACCACTTGCCACAATGCGCAGTGCGTCGATGTCAAGGCCACTGTCGGTCTCGTCGAGAATGCTCAACTTGGGCTCGAGCATTGCCATCTGGAATATCTCGTTGCGCTTCTTCTCACCGCCCGAGAAACCCTCGTTGACGGCGCGCGATGCAAGCTTGTTGTCGAGCTCTACGATGGCACGCTTTTCACGCATGAGCTTGAGGAAGTCGCTAGCACTCAATGGTTCCTGACCAAAGTACTTGCGCTTCTCGTTGATGGCTGCACGCATGAAGTTGACCATCGACACACCAGGAATCTCAACGGGATACTGGAAAC
>JAGHTV010000215.1 GCA_018065165.1 Candidatus Sodaliphilus fimicaballi
CCACCACCGAACTGGCACTGCGCGACACCCAGCGCTACCTGTGCGCACTGGACACAACACGCTCCAACGAGAATTTCTCGCTCGACGAAGGGTTTAACATACCCAACCTATCGGTTCAAGACGAGGCACGCGCCGGACACCTGCCCTTCATCGTGTCGACCTATGACGCAGCCAACGACTACATAAGCGACTCGTGCGGTCCACGCGGACGCCATCTTGTCACATTTGCCAATGTGCTCAAGCACGGAGTGTTCCCCCTGGCCAAGGCAGCACAGTTCATGCTCAAGCTGGGCCAGGAGCAGATGGGACGCCCTGTAGAGATTGAGTTTGCCGGCAACATTGCCGCCTCACCCCGCGATGACAACCGTGGAGAGATTTACTGGCTACAGATAAGACCTATGGTAGACCGTCGCGAGATGCTCGACGACGAGATAGGCAACATCAGCAATGATAAAATGCTCATTCGCAGCAACAAAGCACTAGGCCATGGCGTAACCGATGGCATCACCAGCATCGTAATGGTGAAGCCCGAAAAATTTTCGTTTGAAAATAATTTGGAAATTGCTAGTGAAATTGCAAAAATAAATAGTAACTTTACAACCTCGGGCGAGAATTATATACTTATAGGTCCCGGCCGCTGGGGATCGTCGGACAAGGCACTGGGCATTCCAGTGAGGTGGACCGACATTGCTCAGGCACGCCTCATCGTTGAGCAATCAGTGCCCGGCAAGCGCATCGACCCCAGTCAGGGCTCACACTTTTTCCAGAACCTCACCTCATTTGGTGTGGGTTACTTTACTGTGGGGGAGGCCGACGACAACAGCGTGCTCGACATGGAGTTCTTGAACTCATGCACAGCGGTATATGATTCAGAGTATGTGCGTATCGTCAAGTTTGACACGCCACTCAATGTGGCAATCAACGGCCTTAAGGGCGTAGGCGTAGTGCAGAAACCCGACAATGTATAATTTTAATTGCATAAGAGATGTCTTTCTTTAATAACCTGAAAAGAGCGTTTGGCTTTAACGACAATGGCGAGGACCTTGACGACGAACTGGACTATGACATGACCCGTTCGCCGTTTGCCAACCCCTTCCGTCGCGACAAGGACTCGGAGTATGAAACCTATGAGCCCACACGCTCAAGCTATGCCCAAGTAGTTAGCGACAAGCCCAAGAACGACATCAAGCCAACCGAAACTGTTACTCAACCCGCCGCCCCCATACAAGAGGTGCAGCCCAAGTCCGTCGAGGTGACTACACCGCAGGTCGAGGACAAGCCCGTCTATAATCCCGAGCCCGTTTACAATCCCCAACCCGCGCAAGCACCAGCAGTCGAGGTAACAGTGGAGAATAAAGTCGAATCACAAGCATCAGGCGAGCCTCAGGGCAATATCGTTGACACCGTTATAGGCCTCATCAATGCAGCAATGCCTCCCATGATGCAACAATACATCGATGTCAACGCACAGCGTCGCGATGTGCAGAATGCACTTACACCCCATCTGGAGAGCATAAGCAACGACACCTTAAAAGAGCGATTGAAAGAGAGCGAGGCACAGCGCCGTGCTACACTCAACCGTGCCAACGACCTCTCGGCACGCATGAGCCAAATCGCTAACGAAAACGAGAAACTCGAGGTTGAACGCAAGTCACTCCTTAATAAGATTAAGGCACTGCAACTGGTTGCCAACCCCGACGAGATTGAGGCACGCAACAAGGAGCTTGAGCTTGTCAAGGAAAGTTTGGCACAGGCACAAACCTCACTCGCCGAGCGTGAAACAACCATTGAGCAACTCAACGAGCAACTCAACGAGGCAAACGAGAACCTCAAGATTACCGAATTACTGGAACAGAAACTTAACGAGGTAGAATCATTCAAGGAGCGCAAAAACAGCGAGATAAAGATGCTGCGCGAGCAAGTGGCCAAACTTGAGCAACGCGACGCCGAGGTAAACGAGAAGATCAAGGCCGATCTTGTGCTTGCACAGGAAGAAAACGCCCAACTCAACAAAGATGTTGACCGACTGAAACGCGAGGCCAAAGAAACCCACGACAAGCACAACCGTCGCGATGTGGAACTGGCCAACCGCATCAACGACCTGAAGGCACAAGTTGCCAGCGCTGGCAATCTTGCCGAGAGCTACAAAGACAGCCTTGACGAACAAATAAAGGCAGCCGATGCTGCCAAAGAACAAGCCACCAACGCTACAGCCGAGCTTAACGAGGCAAGTGAGAAACTCGCGCAATTAAAGGACGAGCACAAGGAACTCAAGAAGGAATTGCGCTCAATGCGCATCCTCAATGACGACCTCGAGCAGCAACTCCATGAACTCAAAGAGAAACTGGAGGCCATGACCGAGCAAGCGGCTAAAGAGCCTGCGGCTATTGAGCAACCTGCAGTAGAAGAGCTTGAGGAAGAACCCGTCACAATTGAGGCAACAGTTGACACCGAGGCTCTAGAGCCTATGAATGAAGAGTTCACAATTGAAGAAACAGCTGTTGAAGAACCAGTAGTAGAAGAAAAACTTATAGAAAACATACAACCGACAACCGAGCCCGAACCCGTAGTTGAACCCGAGCAACCCATCAAAGAGGAATCGGTAGCAGAACCCAGCACAAAGGACGAGACTACTGCCGTTGACGAGCCCACTACTGCTTACAGTGGTGCCAGCGATGCCCTGGGCATCACACTCGACGACATTGACGATGTGGACTGGCTCATCCCCGTAGAACCCGACCCGGAGCCTGAACCTGAACCAGAGCCCGAACCAGAGCCTGTTCCCGAACCCAAACCCAAGGCCGATCCACGCCAGTTGAGTTTGTGGTAAAAAGCAAAACAAACAACGACACAATACAGGTGAGACATGCGAGCCAGCTCGCATGTCTCACTTTTTTGCATAAAATGCAGGCAACTTTTGCAAGGCAATCACGACACAAAACCATCAACAATATTATTGCAAATTGAGGGTAAAATTGTAACAGATTTTAAGCCAAAAGGAGACATGAAACGATGGTGAAAATGAAGTATCGAAACATACGATTTAGTTAACACATTAATAGTGAGACTTGAGGGACATATCTCATAAACAAAAAGTTTACAATATAAATTTTTTATACTACTTTTTTCTAGAGTGTAAATCAAAAAGTTTTCCAAAAAAATTTTTATTTCGTTGATTTTCAGTATTTTGATTTTACTTG
>JAGHTV010000537.1 GCA_018065165.1 Candidatus Sodaliphilus fimicaballi
ATGTTGACGCATCACGCATCGGCATTTGGGGATGGAGTTTTGGGGGATATGAAACACTCATGGCAATGTCGCAAAAGAATAGTTGCTATGCAGCAGGCGTATCGATTGCTCCCGTTACATCATGGCGTTTCTACGATACAATATATGCCGAGAGGTTTATGCGTACTCCTCAGGAGAACGAGGCGGGATATGACGCAGGAGCACCATTAAAACTTGTCGACAACCTTAAAGGAAATTTGTTAATAATGTTTGGCAGTGCCGATGATAATGTTCACATTATTAACTCAATGCAATATATTGCAAAATTGCATGGCAACGGCAACCAGTTTGACATGATGGTTTACCCCAACATGAACCACTCAATCAACGGCTGCGGAGTACGCGAGCCATTGTACCAACGAGTGCTTAACTTCTTTGATCGCACACTGAAGAAATGACCGATAATCGTCTCATAGTAATTACGGGTCCTACAGCCTCGGGAAAGACAGCCCGAGCCGTTGCACTTGCCCGTGAGATTGACGCTGAAATAATCAGTGCCGATTCAAGGCAACTTTATCGTGGTATGGACTTGGGCACAGGAAAGGATCTAGAGGAGTATGGCGATGTCCCCTATCATATGATTGACATATGCGACGCTGGATACAAATACAACCTGTTTGAGTATTTACGTGACTATCAACAAGTGTACGATGATATTACATCAAGAGGCAAGAGGGTGATACTGTGTGGAGGTACAGGCCTATATGTTGAGAGTGTGCTCAAAGGTATAGCACTCCCTCCAGTACCACAAAATGAACAGTTGAGGTCAAGTCTTGCCGACAAATCGCTTGAAGAACTTACTGAGATTCTCAAGAGATACAAGACATTACGCAACAACAGCGATATTGACACGGTAAAACGAGCAATTCGAGCAATAGAGATAGCAACTTACTATCACGAGAATCCTGATCTTAAATTGCTTACTGAACCCCACCCAATCAAGGATGCAGTAGTTATAGGCGTTAACATTGATCGCGAGGCTCGACGTCAACGCATCAGCAGTCGTTTGAAAGCACGACTAGACGCTGGAATGATAGACGAAGTCAAGCGGTTAATTGAAGGTGGTGTCAATCCCGACGACCTAATTTATTATGGACTAGAATATAAGTTTGTCACTAAGCATGTTATAGGCGAACTTACTTATAACGAAATGTATGAACTGCTCGAAATAGCAATTCATCAATTTGCAAAGCGACAAATGACATGGTTCAGAGGTATGGAACGCCGCGGTTTTCCCATAAATTGGATAAACTACAATGTTTCAGGTGACGAGTTTATCAAGCGTTGTCTTGAATTGATGAACGAGTCAAAAAAGAGCTGATACATTTTGCAATGCCCGTGTTTTACACTACCTTTGCACAAAAATTGAAAAAAGACTTAATTAATGGAATTTGAAATAAAATCGACAGCAACCGGAACCAACGCTCGCGCGGGTCTCATTACAACCGATCATGGTCAAATTGAGACACCAATCTTCATGCCTGTTGGTACAGTGGGATCAGTTAAAGGTGTTCACATGCCCGAGTTGCGCGATGACATAAAAGCTCAAATCATCCTTGGAAATACTTACCACCTGTACTTGCGTCCTGGCATGGACATTATGGAGCGTGCCGGTGGCTTACACAAGTTTAATGGTTGGGATCGTCCCATCTTGACTGATAGCGGCGGTTTTCAGGTATTTTCATTGAGCGGTAACCGCAAACTCAAGGAAGAGGGTGTGACCTTCCGTAGCCATATTGATGGTTCAAAGCACTTATTTACTCCCGAGAATGTTGTTGACATTCAACGCATAATAGGTAGCGACATCATGATGGCACTTGATGAGTGCCCTCCTGGCACAAGCGACTACAACTATGCCAAGCAATCGCTAAAACTTACACAAGGTTGGCTTGAACGTGGCTGGAAGCACTACAACGAGACCGAGCCCAAGTACGGACATCGTCAAGCCTATTTCCCCATCGTGCAGGGGTGCGTATACAAAGACCTGCGTCAAGATGCGGCAAAACATGTTGCTGACTTGGGTGCCTATGGTAATGCCATAGGCGGACTGGCCGTAGGCGAGCCTACCGAGCAAATGTATGAGATGATCGAAGTTGTAAATGATATTCTGCCACAAGATCGTCCTCGTTACTTAATGGGTGTGGGTACACCAGCCAACATTCTTGAAGCAATTGATCGTGGCGTTGATATGATGGATTGTGTGATGCCAACCCGTAATGGACGCAACGGAATGCTGTTTACCCAACATGGTATAATGAATATGCGTAACAAGAAATGGGCCGACGACTTCTCTCCCATTCAGGAAGATGGAGCGTCGATAGTTGACCACATTTACTCTAAAGCATATTTAAGACACCTGTTTGTTGCAAGCGAATTGCTAGCTATGCAAATTGCAAGCATACACAACCTTGCATTCTACTTATGGCTTGTGGGCGAGGCTCGCAAGCACATTATTGCAGGCGACTTCAAGACTTGGAAAGAACAAATGGTAATTGATGTACAGCGCCGACTGTAGTAAGATGAGCGAAGAGCAGAAAGAAATATTAGAGCAACAAAACCTACCCGAACAGGATGTAGAACAGAATGTTCAAGTAGAGAAGGAAGGGAGTGAAACTCTTCCCGATGATACTGTTTCTAATACAGAAACTGCCCCTATGAAGAAACATAGAGAATCAAAGTGGAAGATAAAGAAATTTGATTTATACATAATCAAGAACTTCTTGGGAACCTTTGCATTTGCCATATTGTTATTATGTGCAATTGTAATTGTATTTGACACCAACGAGAAACTTGACGCAGTACTTACCGCCCCTGTATCGGCAACTGTGTTCCAGTACTTTATGAACTTCTTACCGTTCATCTTAAGTCAATTCAGTCCCCTTTTCACTTTCATTTCAGTAATTTTCTTTACCTCACGACTTGCCGACAGGTCTGAGATTATTGCGATGCTATCAAGTGGTATCAGCTTTAAGCGATTGCTTGTACCATATATGGTATCGGCATTTCTCATTGCGTCAGTTTCTTACCTATTATCGGCATACATTATTCCTCCTGCAAATGTAAAACGCATCGAATACACTAACCGCTGGGTGAAAAACAAGGAAATTGTATATGCCGACAACATTCAGTTGCAAGTAAAAGATGGCGTAATGGCATTCATGTCACGATATGACAATACTACACGCAGTGGTTACAAGTTCTCACTCGAGAAATATGAAGGCAAAGAAGTAAAGTCAAGACTCACAGCCGAGAATATCCGTTACGATTCGGCAGGATTGTGGACATTGACAACATGGAAAATCCAAAACTTCAATGGTTTAAAAGAAGAAATGACTTCAGGAGGAAACCTCGACACATTGCTTAATATAGAACCACGCGACTTCCTTATCTCAAAAAATGATGAGCAAACACTTACATCTCCAGAGTTAAAGCAATATATTGAGCGTCAGAAGGAGAGAGGCGTCGCCAATATCAAAGACTTTGAAATCGAGTATGAGCGTCGCTATGCTATGACAGCAGCAGCTTTCATTCTTACCATTATTGGCCTTTCACTCTCATCACGCAAAGTTAGAGGAGGAATCGGTGTCAACATTGGTATCGGACTCTTGCTGAGTTTCTCTTACATCCTGTTTATGACTGTGACAAGCACATTTGCAGTCAACAACTACACATCGGCTCGTGTAGCAATGTGGATTCCTAATCTCATATACTCAATCATTGCAATTTATCTATATCGTCGAGCAGCTCGATAATTGATTTTTGGCACATAATTTGCTAAATTAAAATAAAAGTAGTAATTTTGCGTGCTTAAACTACATTGTTTAAATGAGACAACTAAAAATCACAAAATCAATCACCAATCGCGAGAGCGCATCGCTTGATAAGTATTTACAAGAAATTGGTCGTAAAGAACTTATTACAGTTGATGAAGAGGTAGAACTCGCACAACGCATTCGCGAAGGTGGTCCTGCAGGACAAGCCGCTCTTGATAAACTCGTTAGCGCCAACTTGCGTTTCGTCGTTTCAGTAGCAAAACAGTATCAGAACCAGGGATTAAGTCTGCCTGACTTGATCGATGAAGGTAATTTAGGCCTGATTAAGGCAGCTCAGAAATTTGATGAAACACGCGGTTTCAAGTTTATCTCTTATGCAGTATGGTGGATTCGTCAATCAATCCTTCAAGCGCTGGCCGAGCAATCACGCATCGTGAGACTCCCCTTGAATCAGGTGGGCTCATTAAACAAGATTGGTAAGGCTCTTTCTCGTTTTGAGCAAGAGAACGAGCGTCGCCCTTCAGCCGAGGAGTTGGCAGAACAACTTGATGTACCCGTTGACAAGATTTCTGACACAATGAAGGTGTCAGGTCGTCACGTGTCAGTTGATGCCCCCTTCGTTGATGGCGAAGACAACAGTTTACTCGATGTAATTCCAAACGATGACAGCCCCATGGCCGACTCTTCGCTCAATCAAGAGTCACTCTCAAAGGAAGTTAATCGTGCACTTGACCAACTTAATCCGCGTGAAAGCGAAATTCTCAAGATGTTCTTCGGCATTGGTTGCCAAGAAATGACACTTGAAGAAATCGGTGCAAAGTTTGATCTTACACGCGAGCGTGTACGCCAAATTAAGGAAAAGGCAATACGCCGTCTCAAAGGACAAAAGAGCAAATTACTCAAGTCTTATCTAGGATAATTTAATTTATCCACAAGTTACAAGCTGGAGTCTCACATCGAGGCTCCAGTTTTTATTTTCAAAAAGTTATTCTCCCTTACAAATATTAAATGAAAAATAAGTACCTTTGCAATACTAACCAATTTTAATTTATATATGGACGATACAGTTCCTTTACCCTATCAGAAAACTTATTTATTAATTGCTTAATTAAGAGCAAGCAACCGACTAATACCTAGTCTGTTCCTTTGCTCGCATTGAGCATAACATCACGGAACAGACAATGAAAGAATTCATTCTATTTGGAAAAGGGTTCAAGAAAGTCGACACCTGGCAAGACGGGTGTTGGATAAATATGCACAACCCAAGTGCTGGTGACTTGACTTACCTTAAAGAATTAGGTGTTCCCAGTTCTTTTGTCAGCGACATCAAGGATACCGACGAGCGTGCCCGCACCGAGAGTGATGGCAACTGGCGATTAACAATCTTGCGTCTGCCTTGTGAGACCAATGATGTTGATATTCCATTCTCAACAATCCCTGTTGGTATCATCACCAATAAGAAGCTAATTATCGTATTAAGTTACTTCAACAATCCGGTAATTAATGATTTCATCCAGTTCAACACCCTCAAGAATCACGAAATCAATAATTTTCTCACACTCACACTGCGACTGATTATGTCGTCGGCCGTATGGTTCCTGAAGTTGTTGAAACAAATCAACAATAGCATTAATAATGCCGAGGACAACCTGGAGCGCCGATTAAGAAACGATGACCTCTTGAAAATGCGAAACTTGCAAAAGAGTCTCGTGTATTTCAATACCGGCATTAGAGGTAACGAATCGCTACTTATGCGACTAAAGACGCTTTACCAAAACTCAGACCTTCTCGACAAGGATCTAGTTGAGGATGTTGACATTGAGTTGCAACAGGCACTCAACACAGTAAATATTTACAGCAACATCTTGACTGGTACAATGGAAGCGTTTGGTTCAATCATATCCAACAACTTGAACTTGATAATGAAACGCATGACCAGTATCACTATTATATTGCAAGTGCCAACTCTTATTGCAAGTTTGTATGGTATGAATGTAAAATTGCCGCTTGAATCCAATCCCATTGCATTCGTACTGATCGTGCTCACTTCAATTTTACTATCGGCAAGTGCATTCCTGCTCTTTAAGAAAATCAAGTGGTTCTAAACATATATGGCACAACATAATGAATTTGGACAGTTTGGAGAAAAGGTCGCTTGCGAGTTATTAATTTCAAAGGGTCTAGTAATACGCGAGACCAACTGGCGACTCAATCATCTCGAAGTAGACATTATTGCTTACGACGAGAAAACAAGCACCTTGCATATCGTTGAAGTGAAAACTAGGCGTACTGCATTATTTAATCCTATGGATTCCATCAACTATTCCAAACAGAAGAATCTCATTAATGCTGCTAATGGCTATATAAGATATTACCAATTGCGATGTGGAATACAATATGATGTGATCTTTGTAATAGGATCGCAACAAAACTATAAGATTGAATACATTCCCAACGCATTCAGACCGAGATTAAAGACTTACAGGTAACACAAAAAAAGGCATCGATTTCTCGATGCCTTTTATATTGTGAGAATTTATTATCAAATTACTCAGCAGCAGCCTCTTCAGCAACAACTTCGAAAGGAACTTCAACTGAAACTTCCTTGTGAAGCTTAACTGTAGCAACATATTCACCTACTTGCTTAACAGCTTCAACGCTGATGAGCTTGCGGTCAACTTCCTTGCCAGCTTGTGCGAGAGCCTCAGCAACTTGGATGCTACCAACTGAACCGAAGATAGTACCTTGCTCGCTAACCTTAGCAGCGATAGTGAGCTTGATGCCCTTCAATGTTTCAGCTACAGCCTCAGCGTCAGCCTTAATCTTAGCGATCTTGTGAGCGCGTTGGCGAAGGTTTTCAGCGAGAACCTTAAGTGCTGATGGAGTTGCGAGAACTGCCTTGCCTGTAGGGATAAGGTAATTGCGGCCGTATCCGTTCTTTACTTCAACAACGTCATCCTTGTATCCAAGGTTAGCAACGTCTTCTTTCAATATAATCTTCATAAATCTTATTCCTCCAGTTTTAAATTATTTCATCAAGTCAGTTACGAAGGGGAGCAATGCCAAGTGGCGAGCGCGCTTAACGGCGCGAGCTACGCGACGTTGGAACTTGAGAGAAGTACCAGTGAGTCGGCGGGGCAGAATCTTACCTTGCTCGTTCAGGAATTTCTTCAGGAACTCGGGATCCTTATAATCGATATACTTGATACCGCTTCTCTTGAAACGGCAATATTTCTTCTTCTTGTTGTCCACTGAGAGCGGAGTCAAATAGCGGATTTCACTTTGTGCTTGTGCCATAATTATTCCTCCTATTTCTTTAAGCGTTAGTTTCTACAGTTTCTTCTTGTGCAGGAGCAGCTTCCTTAGCGGCCTTCTTGAGGCTACGACGCTTAACAGCATACTCAGCAGCAAACTTGTCAAGACGGAAAGTAAGGAAACGAATAACCTTCTCGTCACGACGATAAGCAGTCTCGAGCTTAGCTACTACTGTAGGTTCAGCATCGAATTCAACAAGAGTGTAAAAACCGGTAGTTTTCTTTTGGATGGGATAAGCAAGCTTG
>JAGHTV010000512.1 GCA_018065165.1 Candidatus Sodaliphilus fimicaballi
GTTCTCAAATGCCTTGCGAATGGCATCCTTGGTCTTGCGCACAGCAGCAGGCTTGTGAACTGCCTGACGGGTAACGTAGCAAGTACCGTCGAGCTCGGCCAGCAGCGGAGTAATGCTCAGGGGGTAACCGTTGAGGTCGGCACGGCGGCCGTAGGGGCAGGTAGCGGTCTTCTGGCCCAGCAGGGTAGTAGGAGCCATCTGGCCACCAGTCATGCCGTAGATAGCGTTGTTGATGAAGATGATGGCGATGTCCTCACCACGGTTACATGAGTGGATTGACTCGCAAGTACCAATAGCGGCAAAGTCGCCGTCGCCCTGGTAAGTGAATACCAGTTTGTCGGGCATGAGTCGCTTAGTAGCAGTAGCCATTGCTGTAGCGCGGCCGTGAGCAGCCTCGAGCCAGTCAATGTCGATATAGTTGTAGGCAAATACTGCACAGCCCACGGGCGATACGCCTATGGCCTTCTCAGTAAGTCCCATTTCTTCGATAACCTCAGCAACGAGTTTGTGTACCACACCATGACTGCAGCCGGGGCAGTAGTGCATGTGTGTATCGTTGAGTAACGACGGTTTCTTGTAAACCAGGTTCTCAGGGCGAATTATATCGTTCTTTTCCATAATGCAACGGCTTATTTAATGAGTTTATCTTTGAGTGCGTTGAGAACTTCCTCAGGAGTGGGTACGTTACCACCCATGCGGCCAAAGTGCTCAACGGGCACCTTGCATTCTACTGCGAGTTTCACATCCTCGATCATCTGGCCTGCCGAGAGCTCGGGTACGAGGATACCCTTAACGCCTGCGGCTGCCTGTGCAACTTCCTTGTAGGGGAAGGGCCACAGTGTGATGGGACGCAACAGACCCACCTTTATGCCCTCTTGAGCAGCGAGCTCCATAGTCTTCATGGCGATGCGTGCCATGCTGCCAAAGGCAACAATCAGGTAGTCGCAGCCCTCGGTGTCAACAGTCTCGTAGCGTACTTCGGCTGCTTCAATCTTGCGGTATGTAGCCTGGAAGCGCAGGTTGTTGGCCTCCATCTTGTCGTCGTCGAGCTCGAGCGAAGTGATGATGTTCTTGGGACGCATGCCTGTGCGGCCTGTAACAGCCCAGGGACACTGCTTCTCAACTTCTTCCTGAGTGCGGCGCGGGCGTTGCTCAGGCAGCACTACCTTCTCCATCATCTGGCCAATGAGACCGTCGGCAAGAATCATCGATACGCAACGATACTTGAATGCCAGGTCCCAACCCAGACCCACGAAGTCGGCCATCTCCTGTACGCTGGCAGGAGCGAGCACGATGCAGTGGTAGTCGCCATGACCGCCACCCTTGCATGCCTGGAAGTAGTCGGCCTGTGAGGGGTGAATAGTACCCAAGCCGGGGCCACCACGCATCACGTTGATAACCAGTGCGGGCACCTCGCAGGCAGCCATGTAGGTCATGCCCTCTTGCATGAGGCTGAAACCGGGGCTCGATGTTGATGTGAGCACAGCCTTGCCACACGATGCACCGGCATATACCATGTTGATGGCAGCAACCTCACTCTCGGCCTGCAACACTACCATACCAGTGGTTTCCCACGGCATTTCTTCCTCGAGTTTCTCAAGGACTTCGCTTTGAGGGGTGATGGGATAGCCAAAGTAGCCGTCGGCACCATAGCGTATTGCCGCCATTGCCAGAGCCTCATTACCCTTCATTAATGTTACTTTATCATTCATTTTTGAAATAGTTTTAAGGGGGTTGATACTAGTTTGCCGCAACGATTATTTCTCGATCACGCGATAAACTTCGATGCACGCGTCGGGACAAACCAGCGAGCAACTTTGACATCCTATGCAGTTATCGGGCTGAGCCATATAGGCAAAGTGGTAACCGCGGTTATTCACCTCTTTTTTTTGCAAGTCAAGCACCTTGCTGGGGCAGGCAACCACACACAGGTTGCAACCCTTGCAGCGGTCGGTGTTGACTGTTACTGCACCTCTTACTTTAGCCATAGTTATGATGTTTTATTGGGTTTACTTGATTGTTTACTGTATTGAGCGTATCTGGCGTTGCAGTTCAAACGGATGCTTGATGTAGTTCATCGTCATAGATCCGGCACCAGTGCCTGCCAGATATACGCGTCCGTAGCCAAAGATGCGACCCATCAAGGTCTCCTTAACGTCGATAGTTTCAATCTTGCCCACCACCATCTCGTGAGTAGTGCGGCGCAGCAGGCCGTGGCGATAGTAGAATCGCTTGTTGCTCAAGAATATTGTGGTCGTACAGTTTCTTATCAGTCGAGACAGGTCAAGATAAGCTATCCATGACAGTTTGGGACGGTATGTAATGGTTTCGCCTTCGGCTAATATTTTGTTGATATTCATGCCTTAAAAATATTTTATTTTTATCTAGTCACAAAGATAATATTAATTACTGAATTCCTCAAACTTTTTAGCAAAGTTTAATCAATTATTGTAGTTCAAAAAAAGAAAGTATTGCATCCGTCAATTCAGGATGCAATACTATGAGTAAGTGGGAAATAAATAGAAAATTGCGACCTACATCTTTTCGATTTTTCCTGATAAAATGTTCAAACCTCCAGCCGCAGAAATATGGTATATAAATGGTTTGTTATAAATAAAATCACCTTTTGGATAGTTTGTTCCCATCCAGTCAAACCACTGACAAGTATCACCAATTCTGAGATGAAGAATACCTTCCAACTTGTTATCGGATATATTAATGTTGAAATTGTGCTTAATATCAACGATTTGAGCATTTTGTTTGAGAATTCTATCTAATTTAATACCATTTGAATCGAATAAGAAATTCAGTCCCATAGCCTTTAATGTTTCAACCATAGAAACTTCGCTTTCAATTTTAATTACAGGAATTTGAATATTGAAAACCTCACCATACATGCTATATGTATTACCCCAAGAGGTAAGGTCTAGCAAGTCTTCTAATTCCGTTCCTTCATTAGGTATCAAAAATGTCATACCATACCACATCCATCCTAATAAACCACATAATACTTTGTATTTCTGTGTATCAGCTACGTAAACGTAAGCATTATCTTTGCTTTCGCGATTGATGTCGTGCATACCATTCATCATTTCGACGGTTGTTGTGGTGTTGTCATAATTGTAAAATGTTTCTTGTGTGTTTTTCTCTATTTCTCCGCAATCATAAACCTGAGCATTAAGATTGTAAGTTGTATTAAATGTTAAGCCGTTTACGTCGTTACTAAATTTTGTGTTACTTAAAAAACGGTTTTTCAAGAAAAGACTAAAATTAGGACAAATTTCTTGGGCAAATTTACTATTTATTGTGACTAAGTTGTTGAGTACCGCTTCTGTATAATAGGGGTCTGCTTCGTATAACAATTTCACTGCATGAGAGAAATAATTGTTAATATCTTCAGTTGTGAAATTTTCTAAAGCCATCGTTTTCTTTATGCCTGAAATAATGTTTTCATCGGCTGTGGAGTTTAATATTGCAACAAGAGTTAACTCGGTAAGGAATGGAGAAATTACACAATTTTCATGTCCTGCAAGTTTGCATGCTTCGACAAAAAGATTAGTTTCAAATTTTATAAGTTGATTAATAATTTTGCTCTCTTCGTCTGTCCAAAAGTTGGTGGGAGGAAATTTACAAGGTTCTTGGGGTGGATTTATAGAAATGGGGGTGCCTGGGTCTAAAGTACCATAATAATCAATAGCAGGTTCGTCATTAGCCGTAGGTTCGTCATTACAAGATATAAAAGATATACCCAAAATAAGTAAGCAGATAAAAAAGCATGCCCTTATAAAACTAGTTTTTTTCATAATGTCGTTTTAAGATTTGATATTATGCAAAATTAAAAAAAACAAATGATTTAACAAACTGTTATTGTGTTTTTTTTTGAAAAATATGACGACTTTTGGAAGTCCCAGAAACCCCAGAATTTCCGGGAGGGCTAGGGTGGCCCCAAGAAAAACGCGATGGAGCAAACGTCTCTTACCCCTTTAAACTTTAAACGGTTAACCTATTAACCTGTTAACCCATTAACCCCTTATCACTCAAAATAAACGCGAGCATAGGAGCCGGTGTCACGCATGCGTTTGCCGTAGAAATCGGGTTCGTCAACTACCTCAATGTCAGTGGCTCCCTGGAAACTCTCGTCAATCATGTCGCGCATCTCGTCAAACTTGGCCTGTGCCTCGTCTTGCGACGTGAACCTAAAGGTGTCGCTGCCGCTGGCTCCGCTGCTATTGTCCTGTGGGTAATACTGGCGAGTTACCAGCTGCCGCCACCGCCACTTGCTCCTCCGGTGCTCGAGCGATGAGGCCTGCTGCGGCCACTGTAGTCGCTCAGGTATGATGAGCGTGACAAGACTCCGCGCTTCTCCTTGTTGGTTTCTTTAACGCTTTCGTGAATCTCATTCAACTGTTGCAACAGTCGTTCATACTCGCGAGGGTCGTATGGGATAGAGTTGCTTTTTTCTATGGTCGCAATATCAATGTCCTTGAACAGTTTTTTCCACTTGTTGGTAAGCCCAAATACCATGGCGTAGGGTAGCACGCTGAAGAAGTAGTGCGGGTCTTCGTCGCACAGCATGTTGATGCGGCTAATCTCGGCAGTATTGAGGAAGTCGCGGAATCCCTGCAGGCGGCCGCATAGTGCGGTGCGGTAGGGGGTGTCGTGCTCCAGTCGACCTGTGAGCTCTACCGAAATGTAGGTGGCGAGAATCATCACTACGAAGAACCACAGGGGCAGTATGTTCTCGGCATCGTCGCCGTTGATTCCCAACAGCAATAAGAAATTGACGAAGAATAGTAAGCCGCGACCCACAAACTTGACAATCATGCGCTTGCGAGTGCGGAAACAGTCCTCGGCACAGTCGCTCAGTCGCAGGATGTAGGCTACAGCGCCAGGCAATGTCCATGATAGCAGGGTAACAAAGATGGTACTGAATTGCCATGCCTCAAAGCAGCTGTTGCTTGCTATGGCCAGAGTACTTGACAGGAGCGAGGCTCCCATGAGCAATATGTGCGCAGGGCTAATATCGCGCAGCTTGCGCTTGCCACTAAAGTGGGACTGGAGAGCTTGTGCTGCCGCTTCAATCTTATCGGGATGCTGTCCCAGCCTGCTCATGCGCTGGCGTTCTGCGCCGTCGGGGAAGAGCATCTCCATGATGCGATGATGATACTCGGGAGCATCGGCAGGCAGGTTTTTTTGTGTCTTGAGCAGCACGATGTCGGTCTTGCCGTCTTTGCCCATAGTCTCCTCGCGCAGGGTGATATATCCACGTTGAGCCAGCCAGGGAATGAGTGCCGTGAGGTCGATTGTGTCGGCAAAGCCGTCGATAATCGTGCCCACCTCCGATGGCGTGATATCCTCGGGCGGATACAGCTCAACGGTCTTTACAATGTGTGGTTTGCGAGATGTCAGTTCAAAGATGATGAGCGCCAGCGAGCACAATATTGCCAGTACGGCAAATACTCGCGGCACGATGGGCGATGCCGTTTCATAGGCACATCCCCAGTAGCCCTCGGGCAGGTCGGCATAGAGCGTGAGTTCCTGCTCGGGGAGCAGTTTATACACGGTGCCGCTAATGCGAGTGGGAGTGATGACGAGGTTTTCGACCTTGGCTTCCTTCTTGTCGTCGAGCGGACCTACGTAAACCTTGGTGCGTTTGGCAATGTCCTCGGGGAGCGGTTTCTCAAAACTGATGTCAAAGCTGCATGTGTCAACCACCGCTTTTATGTCGTTGGGTTTGAGAGTGTGGAAGATGAAGTCGCGTTTTTTTATGTTGTCGCGGGGGTAGGGTTATGGATAGATTTTCGTGTACTGATGCAACCCCTGGCCATACATGTGCATGGGTCCCAGTCTTATGTTGAGTTTTCCAT
>JAGHTV010000087.1 GCA_018065165.1 Candidatus Sodaliphilus fimicaballi
CAAGGTGATGGACATGAACGAACTCGACCGCCTGCGTTCTGACCAGGTGCAGAGTGTCGATGTTATACAGAACCCCGGTGCTCGTTACTCAGCATCGACCAAGGCTGTAGTTCGCATCCAGCTTAAGAAGCAGCAGGGCGAGGGTATAAGCATCGTCAACAACCTTAACGCTCAATATGAGTATAACGGTACAATTCACAATAACCTCGACGTGAACTATCGCACTGGAGGCCTCGACCTCACTGCATCGCTGTGGGCTGGCACATTTGGAGGCAAGTCTCTGCAAGAAAATACACTCCGCTACATGCTGGGCAATGACAAGTATGTGGGCGAAAGCAACCAGGAGCACTTCACTCGTTACAATGGTTACTCTCCTCAACTGCAGTTCAACTACATGGTCAACGAGAAACATTCGTTTGGCGCTTTCTACAAGTGGGATGTAGCAACTCGCAACCGCGGCAATGGTTTCCTTAATACCGACTCTTACCTCAACGGCAAGAAGATTGAGCGTAGCGAGAGTTACCTCGATGTTAATCGCGACAAGCACATACACATCATCAATGGCTACTATAGCGGCAAGGTTAAGGACCTGAGCATCGACTTTAATATGGATGTGCTGTTCAACAAGAACACCGAGAACAACAGCACTCGCGAGACTACAACCGACTATGAGACCGGCGATAGCCAGGAGCACAGTGTTGACAATCACACTCGTTCAACCAACAACCTGCTTGCAGCAAAGCTCGTTCTTGCTCACCCCGTGTGGGAGGGTAACCTGAGTGCAGGTGTCGAGTATTCACGTAACCGTCGCACCGATGTTTACACTTACGAGAGCCCCGAGGTTTTGCCCGTGCAGACAAGTGATAACCTCATCACCGAGAATATGACATCTGAGTTTGTTGAGTATGGTCGCCGCTTTGGCCGCGTCTTTGTTCAGGCTGGTCTGCGCTATGAGCACCTCGACAACAGCTATATGAACTTCGGCTTTAAGGACGAGAGCATGAGCCGCAGTTATGGCGACTTGTTCCCCACAGCAGTAGTGGCAATGCCCGTAGGTAAGACTCAATTGTCGCTCAGCTATCGCAAGGACATCATTCGTCCTAGCTACGAGAACCTCACTAACAGCACTATCTACATCAACCGTTACACCTACCAGTGTGGCAATCCCTACCTGAAGCCTAACTACATCCACAATCTGGTATTGAATGTGGCTTACAAGTTCATGAACTTCAGTGCAACTTATGGTCGTGACATTGACCACATTACACTGCTCACCGAGCCCTTCCCCGGCAGCAAGGATCCCTACATTAGCCTCTTGCACCCCGCTAACAGCGACAAGGCGTTCAACAAGGTTAACCTGGCAGCTTATGCTCGACCCACAGTTGGATTCTGGCACCCCGTTTTCAGTGCTGCACTTATGTTGCAAGACTATAAGCAACTCGACATTACAGGCAAGATGGTAACCCTCAATCATCCCTCGGGTTATGTATCATGGAGCAATGATTTCGTTTTGCCTCGCGAGTATCGCATATACTTGAACATGCACTTTGCTACTCGTGGCGACTTTGCCAACTATCGCACTAACAGGGCAAGATTTTTCAGTGTGCTGGGTGCTATGCACGAGTTTGATCTGGGTCAGGCAGGACGCCTCAATGTTGACCTGCGAGTTATTGATCCCCTGTGCACTGCTCGTAGCAATTCTACAGTGATGGGTTTGCGTGAACTGGATATTGTAAATCCTGCTAAGACATCTTTTGAAATCAATGTGACCTGGAAGTTTAACGAGGCACAAAAGAAGTACAAAGGCACAGGCGCAGGCGACAGTCTCAAGAAGCGTATGTAATAACTCTCAATAGTTTTCTTTTTAGTAGGAAAGATGTTCCGTTCCCACTCGCAGAGTGGGGGCGGATTTTTTTTTGTGATAGTGTAAATGTGGGGCAGGTATTGATACAGTATCAAGAAAAATTGTTATCTTTGCTTGTTGAATAATGAATTAATATACCGCAAAACCAAAAAACTATGGTAAACGTAACAATACAAGATAGAGTATGCTTCATTGAGATGGCTAACCCTGACCACTTTAACTGCCTCTCTGACGAACTGTGTTTCCGCATGATAAAGGCCATGAACAATGCTTATGCCGAGGAGTGTGTAGCAATTGTTATCAAGGCGCAATGCCGCAAGGGTGTGTGGAGTGCCGGCCACGACATACGCGAGTTGCCACAAGATGGTCACGACCCCTTGGCTTATGATGTGCCCATGGAGAAGCTGTTGCGTGCCGTTCAGGATGTGCCCATTCCCGTGATAGCATGTGCTGGTGGTACAGTGTGGGGTGGAGCATGCGACCTGTGCGTTAGTTGTGACATGATTGTTGCTGCTGAGGACGCAACATTTGCAATCACTCCTGCCAAGATTGGTATTCCATACAACGCATCGGGTATCATGCACTTCATTAACCAGCTGGGTATCAACAAGGCCCGCGAGATGTTCTTCACTGCCGAGCCTATCACAGCACAAGACGCCCTCAATGTGGGCTTCGTTAACCGTGTTGCTCCTGCCGACCAGCTCGACGCGGTGCTTGAAGAGAAGTTGCTCGCTCCACTGCGTCGCAACTCTGTGCTTTCTATCAGTGCCATCAAGCGTCAGTTCCGAATCCTGAGTCGTGCAGCATCGGTTATCTCAAGCGAGAGCTTCGAGAAGATTAACTCTTATCGTGCAAAGGTTTACAATGGCAGCGACTATCGCGAGGGCATCAACTCATTCCTCGAGAAGCGTAAGCCTGTTTACAAGGGCAAGGCATTCGAGCTCGACACCCCCAACGAGTAAATCAATTGCATAAAATAGAGGCAATTATATATATGTTGTCCCCGTTCAAGGAATAATACGTATATAATTCCCAAAATAAAATTGCGGTCAAATCTCCATAATAAAGATTTTTTCTTTATCTTTGCACTTTACTAAATAATTCAATAGCTATGAAACGTCTTATATTCTCGCTTCTAATGCTTGTACTGGCATGCGGTGCTACTTTTAGTGCCAATGCTGCTACTGCTCCCAAGCAGGTAGTAAAGCAAAGTGTGGCTAAAAATAAGGTGTACTATGTTGTAGTACAGTCGTTCAGCTCACTTGCTGGTGCAAAGGAATTTCTTGTTAAGTGCCCCGATGCACTTGAAGGTCCCATTTACGAAACTACCGTTAAGGGCAAGAAGTTGTATCGCGTGTGCGTGGCATGCTATAACAAGAAAAGCGATGCTGTAGAGGATGCTCGCACGATCAACGAGCTTATGTCTATTAACGCTTGGGTATGGGCCAACAATGGCCTCGCTAAGTGCGTGTATAATGGCGTGGCTCTCAATGGTGAGCCTCACGACCTTAATCCCCGATAAAGTTACTCCTCTATATGGATAATAAAAAACTTGTTTCAACACTGGCTAGCAAACTGGGCCGCAGCACCGACGACATAAGCAAACTGCTCGACGCGTTTACCAATGTCGTTGCCGACAAGTGTGGCGAACTCGACAGTATCGCTATACCCAGTTTTGGCTCGTTTGAACCCAAGAAAAAGAACGAAAGGATTGTGGTCAATCC
The DNA here is from genome assembly GCA_018065165.1 of Candidatus Sodaliphilus fimicaballi. Taxonomy (GTDB): domain Bacteria; phylum Bacteroidota; class Bacteroidia; order Bacteroidales; family Muribaculaceae; genus Sodaliphilus; species Sodaliphilus fimicaballi. The sequence goes on from JAGHTV010000087.1 coordinate 3,589, forward strand.
CAGCACCGGCAAGCGTATGCTCGTGCCGCCCAAGGTTGTCATGTCTTTCAAGATAAGCAATGTGCTTAAAGGTAAACTAAAGTAGTCTCCCTCAATCAACTAACTCACTGCAATGGACAACAAGATTACATTCCCTGAATTAATTGAATTGGTGGCACAGTCTACCAATACCTCTAAGCGTATGAGCGAGCTGTTCCTCAAGGAATTGTTCGCCACTATCTCGCAATCGCTCATCAATGGCGACTCGGTAAAAATCAAGAACTTAGGAACCTTCAAGGTTGAGGATGTCAAGCCTCGCAAGAGCGTAAGCGTCAACACCGGTCAGGAGGTAGAGATACCGTCACACAAGCGCCTGACTTTTACGCCTGCCAAGTCACTTGCCGACAGTATAAATGAGCCGTTTGCTCACTTTGAGACCGTGATGCTCAGCGATGAT
>JAGHTV010000239.1 GCA_018065165.1 Candidatus Sodaliphilus fimicaballi
CTATATAATAAGGTGTATTTAGCAACCATGGGGTCGCTATCACCCTCTTGGGGAGGAATGATGTGATTAATCTTCCTTGTTTGCTTCCTCGTAAGCCTTGAGGAGCTTGTCTTGTACATCAGCAGGAACGAGTTCGTAAGAAGAGAACTTCATGCTGAATGAAGCGCGACCACCTGAGATTGAGCTGAGAGCTGTTGAGTAGCTAGCCATCTCCTTCAAAGGTATCTTAGCCTTGATACGCTCAAGACCGTTGCTAGAAGACATATCCATCATGATACCACGACGCCCCTGGAGGTCACTCTGTACACCACCCATAGCATCGCTGGGGAGAAGAATCTCTACATCGTAAACGGGCTCGAGAACCTTGGGGTTAGCAGCCTTGAATGCCTCGCTGAATGCATGGCGTGCAGCAAGAACGAATGAGATTTCATTACTATCAACGGGGTGCATCTTACCATCGTAGATACATACGCGTACGTCGCGAGCGTAAGAACCTGTAAGAGGACCTTGCTCCATACGATCCTTGATACCCTTAACGATAGCGGGGATGAAGCGTGCGTCGATAGCACCACCAACGATACAGTTGTAGATTACCAGCATACCGCCCCATTCCATAGGAATCTCTTGCTTGTCCTTGATGTTCATCTTGAACTCTTGGTTACCGAAGCGGTAAGCATCGGGTTCGGGATCGCCCTCGCGATAAGGCTCAACGATCAGGTGAACCTCACCGAACTGACCAGAACCACCTGATTGCTTCTTGTGACGATAGTCGGCACGAGCAGCCTTAGTGATAGTCTCGCGATAAGGAATCTTAGGCTCGATGAATTCAACCATCAGCTTATCGTTGTTCTCGAGACGCCACTTAAGTGTGCGCAGGTGGAATTCACCCTGACCAGAAACGATAGTTTGCTTGAGCTCCTTAGATTGCTCGATGAGCCATGTGGGATCCTCCTCGTGCATACGGTTGAGGAGTGAACCGAGCTTCTCGATTTCGCTCTCGTTGAGAGGCTTGATAGCACGCTGATACTTGGGAGCAGGATACTCGATGTAGTCGAACTTGTTCTCGCAGCCCTTGTCGTTAAGAGTATTGCCACGACGAACATCCTTAAGCTTAACAGTTGCAGCGATATCACCAGCAACAACCTCGTCAACAGCTACCTTGTTTTGACCGCAAACAAGATTGATTTGAGCAATACGCTCCTTGCTACCACGGTTAACATTATTAAGGTCGGTACCAGTCTTGAGAGAACCAGACATTACCTTGAAGTAAGATACCTCACCAATGTGGGGTTCAATAGTAGTCTTGAAGAAGAACAGGCTAACGGGGCCGTTCTCGTCGGGCTTAACCTCTTCACCGTCGGTGTTAGGTGCACCAGGCATATCACAGGGAGAAGGAGCGATGCCAGCGAGAACCTCGAGCATACGGTCAACACCCATATTCTTTTCACCGCTTACGCATACAACGGGAATGATGCTGCAAGAAGCGATACCCTTGAGGAGACCTTCGATAGTCTCTTCCTCGCTGAGTTCCATCTCCTCGAAGAACTTCTCCATGAGAGCGTCGTCGCTACCAGCAGCAGCCTCCATGAGTTCAGCCTTGAGTTCCTCAGCCTTGTCGGCAACAGAAGCGTCGATGTCGCTAACTGTAGCCTTGCCACCATCGGCAGCATAGTTGTATTGCTTCATAGTAAGCAAGTCAACGATAGCGTTGAAGCCTGTACCACTAGTTACGGGGAACTGGATGGGACAAATCTTGTTACCAAAAGCTTCCTTAAGTTGGTTGATTACATTGTCAAAGTCGCTCTTTTCAGCCTCAAGCTTATTAACAGCCATGATGAGAGGCTTGTTGATAGCTGATACTGTGCGGTATTGGTTTTGAGTACCTACCTCAACGCCATACTGACCGTCAACGAGCATAAGAGCTGCGTCGGTTACATTAAGAGCTGTAACAACATTACCAGCGAAGTCGTCCATACCGGGGCAGTCAATGAAGTTGATCTTCTTGCCAGCCTTCTCAGCATAGAAG
>JAGHTV010000338.1 GCA_018065165.1 Candidatus Sodaliphilus fimicaballi
ATCACTTCACAATCTATCTAATAGTTCTTTTGCTTGTGTTCCAATAACTGTGTCATTTGAATATAACGAATTTATTTCCTTAAGAACCTCTTTGGCTTTTGATTTGTCATAGTTGCGAAGGTATGCAATTGCAAGATTCCATCCAATGTATGGAGCATAGTCTGTATATTTGTTGTATGTATCCTTGTTAGCTTCTTGCCACAAGTTCTCAAGAGTAGCAATTGCAGAAGCTAAATCATCTCCTGTTTCTACTTTTGCGAATAATGAATTTAATTCATTTGTGGTTTCTTCATCAACGTCTCCTCTAACTTGTGAATAAGATGGGATTTGTAATGCGTATTCTCTTCCCAAACCTGTTACACGATAATAGTCATATGACTTGAAACCAACGAAGAAAATAAGCAAGGAAGCAGCAATAGCCAACCATTTGCCCAAAGGTATTATCTTTGTTTTTATTTTTGACTGTTTCAATTTATCTGAAGAAGAGTTGCGAAATGCTTCAATAACATCACTGTCAACTTGCTGCATGGCTTTTATCACTTTAGCTTGAATAACAGCTCGTTCGCGTAATTCATCATTAACTTTCAATTCTGATACAAATTGCGCTTCTTCTACTTCTGTCATCATTCCTTTTAGATAATTAGCTATGCGCTCATCATCCTCTATCAATCTTGACTCTTTATTTTGTTCAACTGCCATACCAAAATATGTTATAGTCTATTATATCTTTCAATTAATTTCTGCAAGCAACGATGCTTTGTAACTTTTACCGTTCCTTCACTTTTATAGTTAAATTTATCCGCAAGTTCTTTTAAAGATAACTCATCACGGTAAAATCCCCACAACAAATCATCGCATGGTTGAGGAAGATTTTCAACTAGTTTGTAGAGTTGTTCTTCTTTCTCTTTCTTAATAATGTCACTTTCACTGTCAAAGGTTAACAAGAAATCAACATTTTCTTGTTTAAAAGCTTTTGTACATGTGAAGTCATACACATCATCATCTATGACAAAACTTAATCTTTTGCTCTTTCTTAAAAACTCTCTGGCCTTATTTTTACAAATTGACAGAAAATATGTTGACGTAGAAACCATATTTGCAATTCCACTATCATCCACTTCTTGTAATTTGTGCCACAAAATAAGCAATGAGTCCTGAAAAACTTCATCACAGTCATTCTCGTTTAGAGAATAGTTTTTTCGTAAAAATGCATATGTTTTGCTTTTCTGTTTATTTACAAACTCCGTTAGTATTTTATTATAATTGGTGCTCATATTAATCTATTTACTCGCCTCAATAACCGCATTTTGCCTAATTAGTCTTTTATCTTTATTCATCAAGGTTATTACATTTTCTGTCCATTTCAAATTTTGACCAAGAGGGTGATTGCTCAAAACCTTACAGATATAAAAAGATAATGGTCCATAATATTTATTGCTTTCTTTTATTTCGCTATTTGACTGATATGCCCTGCATGCTTCTAATACACAAACATCCGATTTGAACTGGGATTTAGAAACTCTAATCTTACTTCTTTTATCTATCCGTGGTATGTATTTTTTACCTTTAGAAGAGAAACCGCGTTGCGACCCACGAACATATTCGTCAGACTCTACAGTTTCGCTGCGATAAGAAGATCCTGCATGGCAAGCATCTACAACTATATAAACAATTCCTGAGGGACCGGCTTTTTCTCTGGCTTTTTCAACAAACATATTAAGTTCATCATCAAGAATATGATTAATACCTTCGTACATTCCTTGTTTGTATACTTGCATCGCATCGTAAGGTATTATTGCTTCATCCCATCCATCATCTTCATCGCCAGAAAAATCTTCAACGGGTTGGCCATGACCAGAGAAATGTACATAAACGATATCCCCTTTTGATATTTTGGCAAGAAATCGTTGAAAAGATTTTCTAATTTTTGAGGCAGTAGCATTTGAATTTAACAGCTTGGTTATATTGAACCCCTGCTTTTTAAGAGTATTTTCTATCAGTTCAACATCATTAGTTCCATGAATCTTACTCCATGATGAGTGCGAATCATATTTACACTCCGGATAATCTGAGATACCAATTAATAGGGCTTTTTTTTCCGTCTTGGCGTTACATGTTAATGAGCCAAACACAAAAGTGCAGCATAATACTAATAAAATGATTTTTCTTATGAACATGGTGTTTGGACTAAGACTCATAATTCTTTAACTTTACAAAACTATTTTACTACAACAAAAACCTGTTTTGTCGTAATTGCAAATTTAAGTATATTTTCTGATTAAACTAACATGTTTTAGAATAATAATTAAGAACTTGCATTGTAACCCACAACTCTATATACTTTTTAGGGGTATACTCTTTTTCGTTTTTGCAAAAAATAACTACCTTTGCACCCACAAAGTTATGAAAGGACTGCGACTATACAAGAGCGAGAAGTTGTGCAGCCACACTGCTGTGGGCCAACTCTTCGGTGGCGAGGGCAACTCTACCATCGCCTACCCCCTGCGTGCCGTGTTCCGCTTTCACGAGCCACAAGGAGAAGTACCCGCACAGTTCCTTATCACCATCCCCAAGAAGAAAATACGCACTGCCGTGGGCCGCGTGCTGCTGCGCCGCCGCACCCGCGAGGCCTACCGCCTGAACCGTGAGTTGCTATACCCCTCGCTACGCAAAGCTGGCGTGGCTGTGGATATCGCGTTTATTTACCTCTCGACCGACAAGGCTCCTTATGAGGTAATAGAAGCTAAAATGAAAGAACTCATGGGGCGTATCTCGCGCGATGCACTCAAAACCGTGTCACATGAAAACCCTGTGGACTAAATTCTTGCACGCACTGGGATGGCTCCTGTTGCAACCCATCTACTTTTACCAGCGCTTCATCTCACCGCTCACGCCGCCGGTGTGCCGCTTCACGCCGTCGTGTAGCCACTATGCTGTCGAGGCCATCAAGAAGCACGGTCCGTTCAAGGGCTTGAGGCTTGCCGTGTGGCGCATATTGCGTTGCAATCCATGGGGCGGTAGCGGATACGACCCAGTACCATGACTCCAATCATCGACATACACACCCACCGTCTCGACGCTGGCCCCGAGGCCATCATCAGCGTTGAGCCTGCAACCTTTGCCCCACAGCCCGGCAACCTGTACAGCGTGGGATATCACCCATGGAGTGGAATACCACAGTCGTTAGGCGCGCTTGATGCCATAGCAAACCACCCGCAGGTAGTTGCCATAGGCGAGACCGGACTCGACGCACTGCGTGGGGTGTCAATAGCTGAGCAAGAACTGTTATTTGCCCACCACATTGCACTCGCCCAGCAACTGGGCAAACCTGTCATTGCCCACATGGTGCGTACATCACAACAGCTCATCAAGGTGTGGCGCCACATGCAACCCAGCGGCATCTCGCTCATCATACACGGCATGCGAGGCAACGAGAATGTAGCTCGCACACTCATCGACGCAGGCTGCTACCTCTCTTACGGCGAACGCTTTAACCCCAACGCACTGCGCGCTACCCCTCACGACCGCATCCTCGCCGAAACCGACGAGTCCACAAAGCCCA
>JAGHTV010000270.1 GCA_018065165.1 Candidatus Sodaliphilus fimicaballi
ATACATAGCAAAACGCCTCAAACTTGGAACTGACTCTAAATCAGGTAGTCCGGGTATGAATATTGCTCTTGTTGGCATTGTTCTGGCTGTTGTTGTTATGATTCTCTCAATTGCTATTGTAATGGGATTTAAGAACGAGATTACCGATAAAATTTACTCACTTGACCCTCATATAAAAATCTATAATGCAGTTTTAGGAATTGACGATAATTACTATACGGTAAATAAGCGTCAGATATACGAAGGATTAAAGACACAAGAAGGTGTATTAGATCGCATATCGTCAATTGCACTATTTGCCGATAAACCTGCTATCCTTAAAACGCAATCAGACTTTAAAGGAATTCAGTATCGCGGTGTAGACGAAGGATTTGACTGGACTTATCTGCAGTCTCGCTTGGTTGATGGCCGTGTTCCGTGCTTTGCTGATTCTGCCAATATATCAGAGATTATCATCTCACAAGCTGTTGCTAACCAACTTGAACTAAAAGTAGGAGACAAAATACCTACATATTTTATTGATACAAAGGTTAAGGTACGAAATTCAGTTATTGTTGGTATCTATAGTTCCGATTTTGAGAGTTTCGATAACTCGATAATAATCGGTAATATCGCATTAATTCAGCAGGTAAATGATTGGAATGACGATACTGGCAATTACGTTGGTGTCAATGTGACTAATGTTGACAATGTTGAAGACGATGCCCGCGAGATATATTCTATCCTTGCTCTTGACTGCTATAATAGAGAGAACTCTACCCTATTTAATGTTACTCACACACGTAGCAATAATTTTTCGTTCTTCTCGTGGCTCGATATGCTCGACATGAATGTAGTGATTATTCTTACACTTATGTTGATTGTATCAGGTTTTACTCTAGTTTCGGCTTTGCTTATGATTATCCTGGAGCGTATACGCATGATAGGTTTGCTTAAGGCTTTAGGATGCAACAATCTTTCAATAAGAAGCATCTTCATTTATCTTACTCACAAACTCGTTTTCAAGGGATTATTGTGGGGGAATATCATAGGTATTTCATTAGCTCTGATGCAGCAAGTGTTTCATGTCATAAAGTTGAACGCCGATGTATATTACATGCCGTATGTACCCATTTGTCTTAATATAGGTGTACTATTGTTGCTTAATTTGGGCATCGTTGCTGTGTCTTATATTACTCTGCTAGGACCTAGCTATGTGATATCTACAATTAAGCCAACCTCTATAATGAGATTTGAGTGATCGCTTTGACAGCTTTGCTTATATTTGCAGCTGCTATGTCCTTTCTCATGGCAATGTCTAGTGGCGTTCCTGGTTTTGTAACAGGAATAATCTCGGAAAATCCGCTATTTCTCAATAACTCTTCATCATCAATAGCTCCCGATAACAATGCACATTTTACATTGTGTCTAGTTGCACATTCAACGATTTTACCGGGTATTTTCCCTAACAATGTTTGCTTGTCACTTTTCCCCTCGCCGGTAATAATGAGATTGGCGTCTTTGATTTGATTCTCAAAATCGGTTAACTGCATCATTAGTTCTGCACCTGACATGAAAGTGCAGTCAATAAACGACTTGAGTGCATATCCTATACCTCCTGCTGCACCTGCACCTGGATAATCTGAAAAATCAGCACCGATTTCTTGTGATACGATATTGCTAAAGGTATGAGCTGCTATTTCCAATTCCTTGACTTGTAACGCAGTCGCACCTTTTTGAGGGCCAAAAGTGTATGTTGCACCAAGTGGACCATAAAGAGGAGATACAACATCACTTGCAATCAAATCTTGAATTGTACTGAACAATTCACTTACTTTATTTATGCCTGCGATATGGCAAATTTTGTCGATGTTGCCAACTATTGGCTCTAGCTTGCTATTTGAACTGTCAAGAAACGTGATTCCCAGTGCTCCTAACATTCCTATGCCAAAGTCGTTGGTGCCACTGCCCCCTAACCCTATTATTATCTTTTTGCAACCTTTATCGACGGCGTGAGTGATCATCTCTCCCACTCCGTATGATGTCGTAATTGTAGGGTTGCGTTTCCCTTCTTCTATTAATGATAGTCCACATGCTTGAGCCGACTCGATAATTGCTGTCTTGCCATTATTGATGTACCCAATTTTAGCCGTTACCTTTGTACCTGGAATTGGGCCAGACACTTCAATTGGTTCTATGTCGCAACTTGTTGCAGTGACAAAGGCGTCAAGCATTCCATCGCCGCCGTCGCTCATGGGCAACAATACTTGCTTAGATTGGGGAAAAGTAGCGTTGATACCGCAAGAAATAGCCTGACAGGCTTCGATAGCCGTCATGCAGCCTTTATAGGAATCCATTGCTACTACAACCTTCATCTTATTTCCAGTTTACCGAAGAATTGTGGTGCGTGAAAGTTAGGTTTGTCGGTATTGATAGGATTCCATGACAAGTAATGTGGATGGCTAGTCTTGTCGCCACATTTATACAGGTTACCCATAATATGTGATGGCATATTTTCAGGGTCAATTCCTATTAGTGCAAATGGGATTGCAATGGTTATTGACCATTCATGAACACCTGTTTTCTCTTCAAAAGGCTGGCTGCCACACGATGAGTAACGGCCTATTGATGCTATTTCCTGATCGTTTAGCCTTGTAGCATTGGGGCGTTCAACGCGATGGCTCGCATTTACTGTTCCAATGCAATTGAACTCAAAGTTCCAGTATTCAGGACTACCAGGTACTTGCAAGAAGAACTCAACGCAACTGTCTTGTGCTACAGGGCTAAGATTCTTGTCATTGACAGCTCTTAAATCCTCACCTGTGATAAAGAACTTAACATATAGATGACTTAATGAATGTGCTATTGCAAATTTTGCATCGGGGGCATAGTCGTAGACATTTGGCCAGTTAATGCAACCTATACAATGTTTGGGGGACGAATTAAGCATTGCATCAATTGTAGAAAGGTCATTACCTTTGTCATTAATAGATGCAATCACAAGTGAGTTGTTGTTTGTCATAATAAGTTGATTTGACTTAGATAATCCCAGGTGCCTGTCACAAGGCCGTATAGCGACAAGATGAGCAAAATTGAACCTACAATGCGGTTTATTGTCTGCATACTGTTGATGCTAAATTGTGCCCTTACCTTGTCCACTGCAAATGTGATAACAAACCACCACAATAATGCACCTAATACAATAAATGTATAGCCAATAATGATGTGGTAGAAATGGTACTCGGGCATTGGGAATGAGAATCGTGCAAACAGAGGGATTATCAAGAAGATAATCATGGGGTTAGACAGCGTAAGGAAGAAACCTGTAATTGCATTGCGAGTGTGATCGGCACCACTGGGTTTGTTGTCTTCTACGATGCTAACTGGGTTGTGAACAATCATATAGATTGCGTATGCGATAAGTAGGATACTACCTATTGCCTGCAGAACGCTAACATTTGCCTCAATAAAGTCGGTAACGATAGACATGCCAAGGCCTGTGAGCAGACAGTATAATAAATCAGATGCTGCCGCTCCTACACCAGTGTAGAAACCAGCAAGGCGGCCATTGCTCAACGTACGCTGAACGCACATGATACCAATGGGACCCATGGGTGCTGATAGGATAATACCTATCGAGAGACATCCGATTATTATTGATATTATAGTAGCCAAACTAATTAAATTCTCTATAAACCTTGCAAAGTTACAAATTTATTGGCAATTATTACAACATGTAGTGGATTAAATTATAAACAAGGTGTAATAATAAGCGTCAGAATATTATCAATCCCGCAATGCCTGCCATAATGATTACAATTATGGGATGGATCTTAGTAAAGAAAACCAAGCAGAATGAGACTATGCAAATGATAATGGAGATGACTTGTTCGGTAAACTCGTAGCCGAAATTGTCTTTGTTCATCAACAATAATGCTGCTGATGCAATTAGACCCACTACTACGGGACGCAATCCTATGAGGGCACCTTGTATATATGGACTATTTTTATGCTCTGATACATAGTGACTAGCTAGTAATACAAGTATGTATGGCGGAATCACAACAGCACATGTGGCAACGATTGATCCCCACACGCTATTAGTTATTACATAGCCAATGTAAGTCGCACTATTAATACCGATAGGACCTGGTGTCATCTGAGATATGGCCACAATGTCGGTAAACATCTGGCTAGTAATCCATCCTGATCCTACAACCTCGTTCTGGATAAGTGAAAGCATGGCATAACCACCACCAAATCCGAACAGACCGATTTTAAGATAAGCCCATATGAGTTTCAAATATTCATTCATCGTGAGCCTCCTTCTTTAATGTTTTGTGGATGTTTATTACAATCCCAATTATTGCACCTAGAATTATGTAAACAATAGGATTAGAAACTATGGGTATGTGTGAATAAATCATCAAGGCAATGGTAATGGGGATAATTACCGTTTTCCAGTTTATTTTTGCATTGCGAGCCGTGGTTATTACAGGTGCTACGATAAGTGCAACAACCGCCGGTCGTATACCTTTGAAGATTCTGCTTATTATCTCGTTGTTTTTGATTGTCTCAGGGGTGAGATAGGTTGCAATTGCCAATATGATTAGGAACGATGGCATGATTGTACCAAGTGCAGCAACAATACTGCCTCTGAGTCCTTTAAGGTTGTCTCCTATTACGGTTGCAATATTTACAGCTAAAATGCCAGGCATAGATTGAGCAATTGCAAGAAGATCAAGAAAATCTTCTTTTGCAATCCATTTGTGATTGTCGACAATCTCACGTTCAATGATTGCAATCATTGCCCAACCGCCACCAAAGGTGAATAGACCTATCTTAAAAAATGTGATAAATAACTTCAAGTACATCGCTTACTGATTAATGAATTTGAAAAACTCAGCAAGGACATACATGCTACCACCTACATATATGAAATCATCATGTGTGGCAGTGCATAAGGCTGAACTATAGGCTTTGTCTACTGTGTCATAGGCATTGCCTAATAGACCATGACGGGCAGCTAGTTGCATTAATGCCTGAGCAGGCAAAGCTCTAGGTGTATGAGCTTGTGTGAAATAATACTGGGCATTCTTAGGCAAAATGGCAAGAATGTGTTGCAAGTCCTTATCGGCCATAAAACCAACAACCATATGCAACTTATTGCACTCGATTCTATTGATTTGACTTACAACAGAAGTTAAGCCCGCAATATTGTGAGCAGAGTCGCACACAACAAGTGGATTGTGTGCAATAACAGTCCAACGCCCTCGGAATCCAGTAATGTTGCAAACATTACCTATTCCCTTAGCTATTGCCTCATTGCTTATGGCGACACCACATTGCTTGAGTGTGTCAATTGCTGAAACTACGGTCGCAATGTTGTTACGTTGATAATCGCCCGACAACTGGCACACAAAACTGCCATAGTTTTTTGTTTCTATTTCTAATTGACCATCGTGGTTAGTTATAGAGGTGATTTCATTGAAGTCTTCGGCAAAGATAATTGATGAATTTGCTTGAGCGGCTTTCTCTTCAAATACTTTGCGGGTGCTTGCTGAGGTCTCTCCTATTACAACAGGTACTCTGGGCTTGATAATCCCAGCCTTTTCTGCTGCAATCTCCTCAAGTGTATTACCCAAGTATTCGGTGTGATCAAGTGAAATGTTTGTGATGACACTGAGTATGGGAGTGATGATGTTGGTACTATCTAGTCGACCTCCTAATCCAACCTCAATAATCGCATAGTCAACTTGTTGCTCTTGAAAATACTTGAATGCCAGTGCAGATGTCAGTTCAAAGAACGACGGTTCAATTTCAAG
>JAGHTV010000427.1 GCA_018065165.1 Candidatus Sodaliphilus fimicaballi
GGAATGAGATGTATACAGCACCTGGGGCTACCATATGCTCATTGGTGTCGTCGGCATAAAAGTCGTGCAGATAAGACTCAACTTCACTTGGGCAAAGTTTGCCATCGTGACTAGGCAAAGCAATGACCTTGTGACTAAACAACTCGACTGCACCTGCCTCGTGCACATTGATATGGGCACTCTCGGCTGCAATCACGCCATCGATACGGCCCAAGATGCCATCGAGCACGGTTGAGTTGGTTTGCGTACCTCCCACCATGAAATGGACGGCAGCGTCAGGTGCAGCACAAGCCTTGCGTATCAGTTCCTTGGCACGCTCGCAATAGTCGTCACAACCATAACCTGCAGTTTGAACCTGATTATTCTTCACAATAGCATCAAGCACCTCGGGGTGAGCGCCAGCCATATAATCACAGTCAAAATGTATCATACTCATTCGTCTCGATTTATTCTAAATATGTTGTTGTTTGTATTTAATGCTTTAGAATACAAAAATACAAAAAAACTGCGAAAAATTCATTGTCACAGTTGTAAGGATTAGTTTTTTTGGCTTAACTTTGCCCTAAAATACGAGCAGATAATATGAAACTTACACTCACAACACTATTGACAATTATAACGCTGGAAGTAGTTACAGCGAGCGACATCAAAGACCGGAGCGACTTGCAACAAATCAAGGAACAAGCCGCACAATTCATTGCCGAACGCACCGTTTCGACAAATACTGCCATAGGCTTACACTCACAGTCGGTTGACGACGCAAGCGGTTTTGTGATGATAAGCGATGTGATTAACGATGTGATAATTGAGCCTCGATATTTCTCGACCTACAACTTTGTAGGCAAGAGAGTTGATGGTTATGAAGAACCAATAGCTATATGCTCTCGCGAGGCAGCCGCAGCACTCAAGCTGGTTGCCGACGACTTGCGGGAAAAGGGATATCTGCTCAAAATATATGATGCCTACCGTCCACAGCAGGCTGTTGACCACTTCGTGAGGTGGACCTGCGAACCCGACACATCGACCAAGGCCGATTTCTACCCCTTCACACAGGTAAAAAAGACTCTGTTTCCGCAATATATCGCACTCAAGTCAGGACACACCAAGGGGAGTACCCTTGACCTCACCATTGTATGTGCAGCGACAGGCGAGGAAGTGGATATGGGAGGAACATTTGATTTCTTTGGAGATGTGTCGCACTATGCCTATGAGAACATCACCGATGTGCAAAAGCAAAATCGCAAGATACTACACGATGCAATGCTGGCTCATGGCTTCAATTATTACAAGGATGAATGGTGGCATTTTACACTGAAGAATCAACCCTACCCCGACACTTTCTTCAATTTTCCGGTAAATTCCAACCAACTTAAACCATAAAAAAAGCTCGGATTTACCGAGCTTTTTTAGTATCTTTTTTAGAATTTCCTTACGCGGAAGTGGCAATAGGGAGCGCCACCGGTTTTCTCATAATACCTTTGCTGATACTCCTCGCCTATCCAGAACTCTGCGAGAGGGAGCAGCAATGTGTTTACCTCATATCCCTTCTCTCGCAACAACGCAATCACCTGCTGAGCTTGTGACAACTGATCGTCGCCATCATAGAAGATGCAACTGCGATATTGAGGGCCTATGTCCTCGCCCACGCCATCGGTCTGTGCAGGATCGTGAATCTCAAAGAAAACCTTACACAGTTCAACATAGTCGACCTCGTTAGGGTCATACTCGATAAGGACTGCCTCGACATGAGATGTCTTGTGGTCACGCACCTGGGCGTAACTAGGGAACTGTTCTTCGCCTCCCGAGTAGCCTACGAGCGAGCGTTTAACGCCTTTTATCTTGTCAAACTCATGTTGGACTCCCCAGTAACATCCTCCAGCAAACACAGCTGTTGCAACACCGTCGGGCTTATGATACAGCTCAATTTGCGAGCACTTCTCTATCGCCGCCTTGACCATCTCCAGTGCACGACCGTGCTTAGCCTGCAAGTCGGGGTGGGCCTTACCTCGGGCGAAGTTGTGACGCAAGTCGTTATATTTCACCTGCAATGCGATGGGGTTTCCACTATCGATAATGCGTTGTACATAGACATAATAATCTTCCCCCTTAGTATGAGTGAGCAATTGCAATGCATTAACTACACCCACGGGGATGCCTGCAGCAAGCAAGTCCTGGGCACTATTAGTTGAATCCTCAATAACATCGTGCAAGAACCCTGCAATTTTCTCCTCATCGGTGTGTCCCATAAGCCCCACGGTAAGAGGGTGAAGAATTACAGGATGGCCGTCACGGTCAACACAACCGCCATGAGCTTTCATAGCAATATCTAGTGCGGTTTCGATAGGGTTATTCATACGAATTAATGCATCAAACAATTTACGCGATATTACCGAAGTTTTTCAGCAATAACCTATACTGAAAAGTTTCGATTGTTCCGCAACAAATAGTGTATAACTCCCTCGTTATGATATTTGAATCAACTCAATCTCAAAAATAAGGGTCGAATAGGCAGGAATACTGCCAGCAGCACGCTTACCATAGCCTTTATCCCAAGGGATGTATACCTCCAAGTGGTCTCCCTTGTGCATATGGCACAGGGCAGTCTGGAATCCCTCGATAAGATCGCTCACACGAAAAGCCTCGGGACAGCCACGCTCCCAAGAGTCGTCAAAGACCTCGCCCGAGATGAGCGAACCGCGATAGTGACATGACACCACGCTGCGAGGATTGGCAGTACAACAACCGTTACCCTCGTTGAGCACACGATACATAACGCCACCCTCAAGGGTCTTTACATCGTCTTGGTCGGCAATAAAGGCCATAAACACCTCATTGCTCTGCTTGTAATCTTCTTTGCTTCCCATAGTCATCAATAGTAAACAATGTCACGCACTTCCATCACATAGCCGTTAGTGTTAGGCATCACCTTGCCATCACGGCTCTCCTTAGAGGTGCTCTTCATCAAGCGGCGAGTCCAGTTGCCGTGATCATCGGTCTTTTTGATTTCGTAAGTAGCATCGGTCACAGTAAGTATGCCCTCACCTTCTTGCGATGACGAAGAAGATACCAAGTCACCCTTATCATTGTAAACATAAGTGGTCTTGCTGGTTGCCTCATAGCCCAAGACCTCATCGCTCTTGATGTTGCCATTCTCGTTATAAGAGAACTTGTTGACGAATGTAAAATTCATCTCCTTAAAGTATTCTTCAATTTGAGCAATCTGACCACTCTCGCCACGTACCAACTTGGGACCTGGAACATCCTTGTTATAGGCATAACCATTAGTCATAGTGCCCTTC
>JAGHTV010000222.1 GCA_018065165.1 Candidatus Sodaliphilus fimicaballi
CGACAATGGGCGAGCAACCCTTAAATGCCGATATACTTGACCTTGCAACTCACAGGTAGTGCGGCACGCTAAGTTACCATAACGCCCGGTGAGCTCTTACCTCACCTTTTCACCCTTACCAACCGAGGCTGGCGGTTATTTTCTGTCACCTTAACCCTACAGTCACCCATAGCTTCCCGTTAAGAAATGTGATGCTCTATGTTGCCCAGACTTTCCTCTCGATGGAAACCATCGAGCGACAAGCCACTCCACTAATATTTTATGGTGCAAAATTACAAAAAACTTTATTCATAGCGTTGATTTTTTATTGTTTTTTCATTTAGAGGATATAAATGAGCAGCGAATATGTTAAAATGTTAAATTTGAAATGTTAAATACTAAAGGAATTAAAAACGATAGAAAATCCTATTAATTTAGTTTAAAATCGTGCTGTCAAGTATTGTTTTTGAGATTTTTTGCACTACTTTTGGCATCGTAATTGCAAATGGTAATTTAACGATTACACTCAAAAATTGATTATTAAACTAATTTTATAAGATTATGAAAAAGAATAGTAAGTTGGCAATTATGCTCATTTGCGCTTCAGTTGTAGGTTCAGCGACTACTATTATGGCTACTACAGCGCTGAAGAGTGCCGGTGTTAATGTTGATACATTTATTCCTAATGAGAATGCTAGTACAATTCAAGAGGAGAATTTTGTTCAGACCTCTACCCGTCTGCCTGATACCTCGACAGATTTCACTGTTGTAGCTGAAAAAACTGTCAGTTCGGTTGTAAGTATTAAGAGCTTCGAGACTCCTCGTCAACAGCAGATGTATGGTGGCGATTTTGATCCATTTGAATTTTTCTTTGGTCCTGGTTTCGGCCAGCAACGCCGTCAACCCCAGCAGCAACAAAAGAAGAGTGAGTCAAAGCCTCAGCCCAAGGGCAGTGGTTCGGGCGTAATCATTAGTGCTGATGGTTATATCGTTACTAATAACCATGTAATTGATGGAGCTGAGAAACTTGAGGTTACACTTGATGATAACAGTAAGTATAATGCAACTGTAGTTGGTACTGATCCCAATACCGATATTGCACTTATTAAAATCAATGCAAAGGACCTTAAGCCTGTAACATTTGCCAATAGTGACAACATCAAGTTGGGTCAGTGGGTGCTTGCTGTGGGCAATCCCTTT
>JAGHTV010000257.1 GCA_018065165.1 Candidatus Sodaliphilus fimicaballi
GTATGGTGGGTCGCTGTCGTCGGGCGGCTCCTGAATGTCGTCGAGGCTCATCTCGTGCAACCTCATTTCGCGCATCACTGCCTGTAGTGCCTCGTTGGCGGCAACGCGTTTCAGCCATGATTCGAGCGAACCGTCGCCGTGCCACTTGAAGCTGCCCATTGAGCGGTGTATCTGGAGCATGGTGTCTTGCAACACATCGTGAACATCACCTTCGATGGGTATATAGCGGCGACATATGGCAGTAAGTTGTCCGCCATAGGTGTTGAAGATGGCTTTCAGGGCTTCTCCCTTGTTGCCGGCTTCGACTAACCGCAATATTGCATGCTCAGAGTAAGTGTTCACATCTATATAATGCCGAGCATATGAAAATATTGCATCAAAAATACAACTTTTTTTAGTTTGATGGCGATTTTTTTACAAAACACTCCTTCGTCATTGAAAAAAAGCTGCGTGTTGACGCAGCCTTTCTTCGTGAAAATGCAACAGCATTTTTGTTTTCGTTATTTGCGGTGATGGTCGCGCCACTCACTGGGGGTGAGTCCTGTGATGGACTTGAAGCGGTTGTGCAAGTAGTTGCGATGGCTGAAACCACATGCAGCGGCTATGGCCTCGAGCTTGTAGCTGTCGTCCTCGATGAGCATACGCTTGGCTTCCTCGATGCGGAGTTCGCTCAACCACACACGGAAGGTCTTGCCCTCGACTTGCGTCATGTAGGCTACGAGTTGGCGCTTGGGGATACCCAGTTTCTCGGCGAGCGTGGTGCTATTGATGTCGGGCTGACTGTAACCGCCTGCCTGGCGCCAACGGTCAATGGCAGTGGTAATAGCAGTGCTACACTCGTCGCACAGCAGGGGAGCATTGTCGTCGGCAGCGGTCTCGTTATCGGCCTTTTTCTTGACCTCGGTCTCCTCGTCGATGATGTCGCTCACAGGTGCGAGATTAAAGCCCAAGGCTACGAAACTGAGCACATAGAAGCACAGGATGACGAAGAACAGCGGCCCCATGACAAACAGCGTCTTGCGCGAGAGTATCATGAACGGCATCATGGCACCTACGCTGTAGAGCAGCGCGGTGCCAGTGCGCATATACATGTTGAACTGTCTGATGTCGCCACCGGTCTCGTTCTCGACAGCACGACTCACACGCTTCATCTCTTGCGTTGAATAAATGATGAGCACTACGATGGCTGCAAACCTGACAAACTGCACGGCGAGCGTGGCAACAGGCATGTGCAGGCTGCGGTAGTATAGCCATCCTGACGCAAAGAGGGCGACGATGACGATGGTGCTGATGACGATAGTCCACATGTAGATGCTCCTGTGGCGATGGTTGCTGGCCATGCGTAGCGATGCATATAGCATCATATAGGAGATGGGAGTGTAGAAGATGATGTTGACCAGTACTCCCAGGTCCTCGCTACGGGCGCGTATGCCGAAGTGCATCTGCAGGAAGTAGTGCACGGCAAAGAGCATCATGCTGGTGAACATGAGCCAGCGAGATATCTCGTAGTTGGAGCTGGTGTATGGCTGATATATGCGTGACATTACGAGTATCAGTGCCATGAGCACCGACACCGTGAGCGAGCACGATTGCAAGACGAGTAGTGATGATGCGTCAGCCATAGTTGGGGGGTAAAGGGTTAATAGGTTAAGGGGTTAATTTTTTTGAGGTGCTGATGGCGCGATGGCTCGATATTTCGAGTTTTCGATGGATCGATTTCTCGATAGATCGATATTTCGAAGGATCGATTAACCTTTTAACCAATTAACCCCTTAACCTTTTATTTGATTAGCAATATCCTGGCTTCTTGAGCAGGGTGAACATGTTGCGCTTGTAAGCCTCTACGCCGGGTTGGTTAAATGGGTTAACGCCCAGCATGTAGCCGCTCACGCCACAAGCCTTCTCAAAGAAGTAGATTAATTGACCCAGGTAACGCTCGCTGATAGCGGGCAGGTTGATGGTCATGTTGGGTACGCCGCCGTCGATGTGAGCCATCTTGGTGCCTTCTTGAGCCATCTGGTTTACATAGCCCACGCGCTTGCCAGCGATGTAGTTGAGGCCGTCGAGGTCCTCATCGTCGGTGGGAATGGTAACCTCGCTGTTTTGCTTGCCCACGGTGATAACGGTCTCGAAGATGGTGCGTTCACCGTCTTGAATCCATTGTCCCATTGAGTGAAGGTCGGTAGTGAAGTCGACCGATGCAGGGAAGATGCCCTTGCCGTCCTTACCCTCGCTCTCGCCGTAGAGTTGCTTCCACCACTCGGCCAGGAAGTGCAGGCGGGGATCAAAGTTAACGAGAATCTCAATCTTCTTTCCGTCGCGGTACAGGGCGTTGCGAGTGGTGGTGTAGGTCATCACTGCGTCGTTGTTGCCCTTCTCCATCTCGACAGCACCTGCTACGAGTGCGCGTATGTCATAACCCTCGACTGCGATGGGAAGCAGACCCACGGGCGTGAGCACTGAGAAGCGACCACCCACATTGTCGGGGATAACATAGGTTGTGTAACCCTCTTGAGTAGCGAGGTTGCGCAGAGCACCGCGAGCAGCGTCGGTAACGGCTACGGTGTGCTCGGCTGCCCATTGCTTGCCCTCTTGCTTCTCGAGCATAGCCTTGAGCAGGCGGAATGCGATAGCGGGCTCGGTGGTTGTACCACTCTTAGAGATGACGATGATACCAAACTTGCGGCCCTTCAACAGGTCCATGAGGTCGTTGAGATAGTCCTCGCCGATGTTGCTGCCTGCATACAGGATGCGAGCTCCACGGCTCTTCTTGTAAGCGGCAAAGTTGTCGTTGAGAGCTTCGATAACCGCCTTGGCGCCAAGGTAGCTGCCGCCGATACCTATTGCAACAACAAATTCGCAATCTTGTTGCAGCTTCTTGGCTGTGTTCTCGATGCTTGTGAGCATTTCATCATCGATAGATGAGGGCAGGTTTACCCAACCGATGAAATCGTTGCCAGCGCCAGTGCCCTTCTCGAGTGTCTCGAGTGCCTGTGCTGCAGTTTCTTGTAAAGCGTTAATCTTCTCTTGTGACAAAAGACTCAATACGTCTTTGTTTTCAACTGAAATAAAGTCCATTATAGCAAATATCTTTTAAATAAAGTTTTTAGATTTCCTTTGTGAATGCGCGACGGCGCTTGTGCTGAACATAGTCGAAATATTCCCATTGCTTCTGCACCTTGTCGTTGCTCTCAAGTTCGGGGTTACTCTCGGCATAGACATAACCGTTGGCCTTGAAGTTGGGGATGAGGTCGCAGAAGATGAGAGAGTTCACTCCCTTGCTCTGGTACTCGGGCTTAACGGCGATGAGCATGAGGTCGACGATGTCGTTCTTGCCCTTGAGAGCCTTGATGAGGTGGTACCATCCAGAGGGGAACAGGCGACCACGGCCCTTGATGAGAGCCTTAGACAGCGACGGGATGGCGATGCCCACACCTATGAGTTCGCCGTCTTCCTTGGTGACCAGTGAGAGGTCGTTGAGCGGCAAGAAGGGCAGATACATGCTTATGTAGTGCTTGATTTGCTTCTCGCTGAGTGGAGAATAGCCAAACAGGGTGTCGTAAGCCTCGTTAATGAGAGAGAAAATGGCGTGGCCATATTCCTTCTTGATTTGTGCTCGGCTGGTGCAGTGCACATTCTTGATGTTGTAGCGTGTGCTCACGATTTGTGCAATGCGGCTCATCTTCTCGGGGATACCATCGGGGATGGTGATCTTGAACTCGATCCAGTCGGCATCCTTGACAAATCCCAGTCGCTCCATGTGCTTGGCGTAGTAGGGGTGGTTGTAGATGGTTGCCTGTGTGCTCAGCTGGTCAAAACCCTCAACGAGCATACCCTCGGGGTCCATGTCGGTAAATCCCAGGGGACCAGTGAGGCAAGTCATGCCCTTACCCTTTACCCAAGTGGTAGCGGCATCAATGAGGGCGTCGACAACCTCGGCGTCGTCAATGAAGTCGATGAAACCAAAACGGCCTTCTTGCTTGCCGCTGCGCTTGTTTACCACGTTGTTGATGATGGCAGCGATGCGGCCCACGGGCTTGCCGTCGCGATAGGCCATGAAAT
>JAGHTV010000550.1 GCA_018065165.1 Candidatus Sodaliphilus fimicaballi
CCATCTGGCTCGTTGCAGTACATGAAGTCAACCTATCGACTCAATTTCTCTAGTTTCAACACTCCCGGCACTTATTACATCGCAGTTAAGGGCGTTGCCAAGTCTCCCGTATTCAAGATTGATGCTGGCGTTTACGATGGCACTGCCGACTTTGTCCTCAATTATATGCGTCAGCAGCGTTGCGGCTTCAATCCTTTCTTGCGCGACAGCTGCCACCAGAAGGACGGTTACATTCGTTACCATCCCACCAAGGAAGGCCAGCACATCGATGTTCGTGGTGGTTGGCACGACGCGGCCGACCTCTTGCAATACACTACTACCTCGGCCAACGCTATCTATCAGATGATGTTTGCTTATCAACAAAACCCAAAGGCCTTTGCCGATAAGTATCAAGCCAATGGCCTTGAAGGTGCCAATGGTATCCCCGATATCATCGATGAGATTTACTGGGGACTCGACTGGCTCGATCGCATGAATCCAGAGAAGGGTGCACTCTACAACCAGATTGCCGACGATCGTGACCATATAGGTCGCAAGCTTCCGCCCGATGATCCCGCCGATTACGGTTGGGGACCCAACAACGGCCGCCCCGTACATTTTGTCAACGGTAAGCCTCAACAGCGTGGCAAGTATATGAACGCTACAATGGGTGGAGCAAGCACAGCAGGTAAGTTTGCCAGCGACTTTGCGTTGGGAGCCTCTATTTTGAGTCCGTTCTATCCCGAGTTTGCTGCCAAGATTGGCTCAAAGGCTGCCGATGCCTATCAGGTAGGTATCGATCTCCCCGGCAATGCACAGACCGTTTCGGTTGTTTCGCCTTATATCTATGAAGAAGACAACTGGGTCGACGATATGGAACTTGGCGCTGCTGAGCTCTACTGGATGACTCGTGACAAGAAATACATCACTCAGGCTATGGAGTATGGCCGTCGCGAGCCGGTTACGCCATGGATGGGTGCCGACAGTGCTCGCCACTACCAGTGGTATCCCTTCCTCAATATGGGACACTATCAGCTGGCCCGCATGGCTCGCCACGAGGGCAACGAGCGTCTGGCCAAGGAGTTTATTTCTAACCTGCGTTCAGGCATCCAACGCACACTCGACCGTGCACAAGCCAATGAAAATCCATTCCTGTGGGGTATCCCTGGCATATGGTGTAGCAACAATCTCACTACAGCCATGCTCACACAGTGCATCTTGTATCGCACCCTCACTGGCGACAATACCTACGAGGAGATGGAAGGCTCGCTGCGAGACTGGCTATTCGGCTGCAACCCGTGGGGAACTAGCATGGTAGTGCAATTGCCCGAGGATGGCGTTTATCCACAAGCTACCCATAGCAACTATGTGTTCCAGAAGTTGGGATTACCCACTGGCGGACTTGTCGATGGTCCTGTATATGCAACCATCTTCAACTCGCTCACAGGCGTCAACCTTACCGACGATATGCCTCATGTCGTGTCAAACGCCTATGAGCAGTTCCAGCCCGGTGATGTCGTTTATCACGATGTGACACACGATTACAGCACCAACGAGCCCACTATGGATGGCACAGCATCGCTCACATTCCCACTCTCGTTCTACCAGACCGAGGGCGCTTCGCAACGATAATAGTTTGTCCGTTCAATAATTTTTACTAACTTTGTCTCACAAAACATTTGATTATGATGAAGAAGATATTATCACTCACATTGGTTATTGTAGCATGCTTCACAATGTGTTCGGCTGCATCAGTGCAACAAATGCGTTTCCACTGCGACAAGGATACTGTAAAGATTAACGAACTTCTCCAGCAGGGTTACAACAGCGGACTCAAGACGCCCAACGAGCTCGTAGCCTTCTACGCTCAAAAGCTTCTTGATACTCCCTATGTTGCACACACACTCGAGGGCGATACCGAGATGCTCACAATCAATATCGACCAGCTCGACTGTACAACATTTGTCGAGACTCTCTATGCTCTCACACGCACCACGCTCAATGGCCGTTACTCGTGGCGTGACTATGCATTCAACCTCGAGAACCTGCGTTACCGCAATGGCGAGATGACCGACTACTCAAGCCGTCTGCACTACATCAGCGAGTGGATTGTGAATAATCGCAGCCGCGGCAACCTCATGGAGGTAACTGCCGACATCCCCACTGCCGATTACATGATCAAGAACATCAACTTTATGACAACCCATAAAGACAATTACAAGTCACTCAAGGACGACCCCGATATGGTTGCCAAGATTCGCAACTTTGAGGTAGGCTACCGCAATCACCGTATGGCCATCCTCAAAAAGCAATGGCTCGGCAACAAGAATGTTAAGGCTGCCCTCAAGTCAGGCGACTTTGTCGGACTCGTTACCAAGATCGAAGGTCTCGACATCTCTCACCTTGGCATCGTTTACAAGGACGACAACGGCGAGGTTTATCTACTCGATGCTTCAATGAGCGGAGGCAAGGTGCAGCTCGAGAAGGAAAACATGTTCGACATGCTGCGTCACAGCAAGAGCAACATTGGCCTGCGAGTCTTCCGCATCATGCCATAATCAATATAGAAT
>JAGHTV010000380.1 GCA_018065165.1 Candidatus Sodaliphilus fimicaballi
TCAGTGACTCGGCCTTGCTGCCTTCGGTCTTGTTCTCGGTGGTCTGGAACGATTCGTTGGGGTCCATCGAGAAGCAGTTGAGGTTGAGGCAGTCGTTCCAGTCGGCGCGACCTATGAGGGGCAGTCCGTGAGGACCCTTGTTGTTTACTACATGGTTAAACGAGCGCTCGAGGTGCTCCATGAGCGATACCTCGGTTCCGGGCTCGTTGTCGAAGGGAACAGGTTCGTTGAGTATAGAGAAGTCGCCGGTCTCCTTGATGTAGGCTACGGTGCCGTAGATGAGCCACATGGGGTCGTCGTTGAAGCCGCCGCCTATGTCGTTGTTGCCACGCTTGGTAAGAGGCTGGTACTGGTGGTAGCAGCCGCCGTCGGGGAACTGTGTAGAAGCGATGTCGATGATGCGTTGGCGTGCGCGTGAGGGAACCTGGTGTACAAAGCCCAGTAGGTCTTGATTGCTATCGCGGAAACCCATGCCACGGCCTATGCCACTCTCAAAGAAGCTGGCCGAGCGTGAGAAGCAGAAGGTGATCATGCACTGGTACTGGTTCCAGATGTTCACCATGCGGTCGAGTCGCTCGTCGTCACTCTTCACTGTGAACTGGCCCAGCAGACCGTCCCACATGGCACGCAGCTCGTCAAATGCTGCGTCAACAGCCTCGACTGTTGCAAAGCGGTTGATTATCGCGCGTGCGTTAACCTTATTAATAATATAAGGAGCTTCCCATTTCTCTTCTTCCTTGTTCTCGACATAGCCCAGTACAAACACTAGGTTGCGAGTCTCGCCGGGCTGCAGTGTCACCTCAATGTAGTGCGATGCTATGGGGCTCCAGCCGTGAGCTACGCTGTCGGTGCTATGGCCTGCCAGCACTGCTCGGGGCTCGTCAAAACCGTTGTACATGCCCACAAACGACTCGCGGTCGGTGTCAAAGCCCTGAGCACAGGTGTTTACCGAGTAGAATGCGTAGTGGTTGCGACGCTCGCGATACTCGGTCTTGTGGTACAGAGCCGTGTAGTTGTCGTTCTGCTCCACCTCAACCTCGCCAGTCGACAGGTTGCGCTGGAAGTTTTCCATATCGGTCTGCGCATTCCACAGGCACCACTCAAGCAGTGAGAATAGTTTCAGGGTCTTAGTCTCGTTGCTGTTGTTGGTCAGGGTAACTTTCTCTACCTCGGCCCATGTGTGCAGGGGAACAAAATACAGTACCGACGCCTCAATGCCATTCTTGCTGCCAGTGATGCGTGTGTAGCCCATGCCGTGGCGGCACTCATATGAGTCGAGCTCGGTCTTGCAGGGTTTCCAGCCTGGATTCCACACTGTGTCGCCGTCTTTTATGTAGAAATACTTACCGCCGTTGTCCATGGGAACACCGTTATAGCGATAACGGTTGATGCGACGGAACTTAGCATCTTTGTAAAACGAATAACCGCCCGCTGTATTGCTAATCAGCGAGAAAAAGTCCTCATTGCCCAGATAGTTAATCCAGGGAAAAGGTGTAGAAGGGTTTGTAACAACAAACTCTCTCAAGGAGTCATCAAAATGTCCGTATTCTGTATTAGCCATTAAGTGATTTTTTTTGCAGCCTAAATATATTGAGGCAAATTAACATGGCAAAGGTATTAAGATTTAATAATCTTACATTACTCTATTCTACCCAAAAATGCCACAAAATTGGCAAGTGTCAACCTTGTGGCATATATTGTGTAGGGTTTGGATAGAATTGTGTAAGGTGCTATCCTGTCACATACTAATTTTACATCAGGTAAGCGTTCTTCTTGTAGCTCTCTCGGAACTCGGTAGGGGTCACCCCTTTCACGCTCTTGAAAGTGCGGTTAAAGTTTGAAATTGAGTTGAATCCGCACTTGTAGCTTATCTCAACCACCGTCATTGCACTGTCTACCAGCAGCAGTGTAGCTTGCCCTATGCGCACCTCGTTGATGTAGTTAGAAATTGAGCGGTTGGTGCGTTGCTTGAAGAAGCGGCTCAAGGCATTAGGCGTCATGTTGACCATGCCCGACAGCGTCTCCATCCTTATTTCTTCCTGGAAGTGGTTGTCGATGAAGTCTTTGATCTTCTGTATGCGTCGGCTGGCCACAGGCACCTCGGTGTGAGAGTAGTGTGACGACGACAGGCAGTGGTAGTCGCCCGATGTTGCAAGGTCATAAAGTATGTCGAGCATCGTCTGCATGGCATGGAACGATGGCTCGCTATTGGTAAGAGAGTTGAGACGGTCATACACGGTCATGATGGCTTTCATACCAAATGCTATGCCCACCTGTGCGTTTTCAAACATCTCCTTCATGGGTTGCATGACGCGACGATTCATCCACCCATCTGAGAACAGGTCGGGTGGCATCTGTATCGTAATCTCGTGTATCGTCTCGCTCTTGCACTCGTTTTGCTCCCATACATGCTCAAGGTTGCAACCTATCAGGGCTAGGTCATAGTCGCCCAGTTCCTCGATGTTGTCACCCACAATGCGGCGTGCCCCGGCACTATTTTCTACAAAGTTTAGCTCAAAGGCGTTGTGCTTGTGCAAGGGGTAGTTGAAGCACGGTTTGTGGCGCTCCTGCAGGTAGTAGCAATCTTTGTCGCTGATGGGTGGTATTTCAATAATTAGTTTTCCCATAGTATGTTTGGTCTTAAAGATGCAAAGATATATAAAATATCTTTACTTCCAAAGTGAAAGTGACATTTTGCCTTGACTTTAGCATTATTTTAGTCGCTATAGAGGGCTTGAAGCAAAAAAAGTGACCAGTTTACTGTTGTTGTGCAAAAAAAACATTAACTTTGCAGAAATAACTATAATTTTCCAATAAAATTTTATTACTACGATGAAGAATTTCGAGAAAAAAATAATGGCAGTAGTTGCAATTGCTGCTGTTAGCCTCAGTGCTAGTGCACAATTTGGCAACCTGGGAAACCGTATCAAACAAAACGCTAAAAACGCAGTTCAAAACAAGATTGAACGCACCGTTGACAATGCTGTAGATAACGCTCTTAACAAGGCCGAGAAGGAAGCTAAGAAGCAACTCAACATGGCTGTTGAGTACAAGACTCAACTCAATGCCCCCAACCCCGAAGCTGCTAAGGATATCGACGAGTTGTACGACGCATTTGAATACTGGGCTAACCTCCAGGAAATGGCCAACAACAAGAAAGACGTTGAGTGGCTGTGCTCTGAGAAGGGTGAAAAGATGACAGCTGTCTTCAACATGATTGCTAATGACAACTCAAAGGACGTGGCTCGCTGGCACTCATGGAGCACTGCACAAGAGCGCTGCACCGCAGTTGGCAAGGCTACTCGCGCTATCCTTTACGACGGATATCCCGATTCAAAGGTGACTGGCGAAGGCAACCCCTACCTGGCAGCTGCCCTCAAGTGGTATGTTGACAAGGCTAAGAAGGGTAAAGCTAATGCTAAGAACTACTACACCAGCAATGGTTCGGCTACTCGTTACCTCGCATTTTGCACCGATCGTTACACCGACGATGAGGCTATCGAGAAGCAAACTAAGGAGCTCCGCAAGCTTTATGACAAGATGGACGAAGGCTACAAGGCTAAATATCCCAACGCTAATCCCTACCTGACTTACGACCAAGTTAAGAAGGAGATGGCCGAGGCTAAGGAGAAAGCTGCTAAGGCTAAGGCCGAGAAAGAAGCTAAGCGCAAAGCTGAGATTGAGGCTTCTAAGCAAACTCTGAAGCCTGGTGCCCTCAACAAGTCAATGAACGCTAAGGTGCTGAGCGTGGCTAAGGCTAAGTTCCCCGGCGTTATCAAGGTTGTTGTTGAGAACGACTCATGGACAGTTAAGCGCGAGGGTGGTGCAATTGCACGCCGCACACTGCTTGCATGGGTTGTTACCAAGGACGAAGAGGGTAACCTCGTGGCTCACGATTATGGCTTCGCTCAGGAGTACATGGGCGGTGGCAAGTATGGCGCTCTGCGTCACTACAGCGTAGGCTTGCGCACAGTTTATGTAAAATAAATTTTGATAATTCAAAAACATTGCATAAATTTGCGGCGATGAAAAAGATTTATACCACATATTGTTGTTGTTGCACTTGTGAAACTCACTGGTGTGACTGCGTTATGTGATAAGTCTTTCATTCAATCGAGATATAATTTATAACATAAATATTCACAATGTCCACCAGTGATTCCAGTGGTGGACATTGTTATTTATTGAAAATAGAATAAAGGGTTATCACTGTTATCACTTGTGGCTTAAAATTAATTGAGTTATGATTTACAAAAGTATGACCGAGTTGGTTGGCCGCACACCATTAGTAGAGATTAGCGGCATCGACGGCCTGCAGGCACGCCTGGTAGTGAAAGTTGAGTTCTTTAACCCCGGTGGCAGTGTCAAGGACCGCGTGGCACTTAACATGATTGAGGATGCCGAGGCGCGTGGTGTGCTTAAGCCTGGTGCAACCATCATC
>JAGHTV010000314.1 GCA_018065165.1 Candidatus Sodaliphilus fimicaballi
GTACATACCCTTGAAACCCTTAATCACTTGGCCCATTGACGAAATCATGGGAGTAGTAAACTCATAACTCTGCTTGCCCACCTTCATCTCGAGGGGTTGAGTCTGGAACGCTGCAGCAACGGTGGGAGTACCAAGCTTCACTATCGAGTTAGCAGTAAACCTTGAGAAGTTGAACTCATAGCCACATTCAGCAGTTGTGAGTGTAGGTTCCTCGGTGCTGTCGTCGTTATTGACAACAAAGTTATACATGTCTACTGAAATAGTAGTGATACTGTCGGCCTCGTCATTCAGGCACGAGGTCATACCCAGCATGAGCGCTGCCATAGCAGCCATTGAAAATATCTTTTTCATAGTTTTTTCCCTTTTAATAATTGATAGAAATCAAATTTATTTTTGTTCTTTGACCAAATAAATCTTATGTTCTTATGTCTTAAAAAGCCTCAAAAGTGCAAGTTTACGACTTGACTTCTCTAGTAATGCTATTAGAATTTATTGTAGAACATATAACCAGTTGCTGTATAGTGATGATTGTTCATGTCAAACGATATTTCAGCCTTCAGACCATAACCATACACATTGATAGAAAGATTCTTGATAACACAATCGTTATAACCTTGATTGCTCTTGATATCTTCTTTCACATAAGTACCGAAGCCATCAAATTGCAATGTGTAAGGAATATCGCTATAGTCAACCTTTTGAATTCTGCTTGGAGTGCCAGCAAGATAGAAGTTGTTGAATGTGAGAGTAAGGGTCTTCTTGGTCAAGTCAGGCTGCACGCTGAAACCTGTCTCGCTCTCGTTGTCAAGTTCGGTCACGCCTGTCTCAATGTTGGTAGCAACAAATCTTGTAAAGTTGTAGTTGAAACCCGAAACAGATGATATATAATAGTCACCATTGACTTGATAATTATACTTGATAACGCCCATATTGGGATCAAACAAGCCATCTAAGTTTTCAATTACCAGCCCCGCACCTGATACGCTGGGAGTAGCAAAGCCAAAACCACGAGTGCCGGCAGTCATCTTAAGCTCGCCAGTGTTGAAGCGACCCGAAAGTCCGCCAGGGAGCATAGTTTGCACGTCGGCTGTCAGTGTTGACTTGGTGTAGTTGAATAAGAAGTTTGTATAAGACTGTGTAATAGTGACGGGAGCACTATCGTCATGCAGGTCCTTTACGATGTTATACATGTAAACCTGAGCCTTAGTCTCGTTGTCATCGCTTTCAGAGTTGAGACATGATGTCGAGCTCAATGCGAGCGCTGCCATGAGCGCCATAGTTAATACTTTCTTCATAGTTATATTTGTTTTGTTTATTATCTTGAATGTTTAAAAGGCCTTTTCGATATATGTCTGGCCGGTACCCTTCACGCTCCACTTAGTACCCTCGTCGTCACGGCCTATCATGAACGATGTTTCGTGCTTGCCTTCCATGAACATCAGCTTAGCCTTGAAATCGGCGATGGGGAACTTCTGGTAACCTCTATTGTCGAGTGCATCGACCATGGTGGGAGAACCAGTTGATGAGTCACGGCGGCGATACTCCGATACTACAGTAGGCTTCTCACACTCAATTGTTATACCCTCTTTAGTAACGGTAATGGGCATGTTGCGAGCAATGATGGTCTCAAACTTCAACAACAACTTAGTGTTGGCAAGAGGACCCAAGTGCATGGTAGCAGTCATTGACTTTGTGTCAATGTCAAACTGATATATCGATGACTTGTCAATAGAGTCAGTGCCATTCTTGTAGCTCAGTATCGACTGGTTAGCAAGGTAGAACACCTGATTCATTTGAGAAGTGACAGTAACTTTACCATCTACAACGTAGTGTACGTCGAGCGACTGCTCGTTGAAGTCAACATTAAGCACCAGGTTAGTGACGCGGTTGTTTGACGTAGTTGCCGACTTATAGCCATAACGGCCTGTGTCGCCATCAAGTTCGAGCTTAAGACCCGTGAGTTGCAGAGTCAAGCCAGGGAATGCAGCCTCACCGGGAACCAGCGTAAGGTCAGCAGTATTGTTAACGCGGTGGAACACAAGCTTATTAGTTGTGGTAGTAAGTTCGTAAACCTTGTCGGCCGATGCATCATACACATGGTTCATCAACTCAGTTGTGAAGATTACATCCTTCTTCTTCCAGTCGGGGTCATCCTCACTTTTCTCACCGCAGGCAGTAAACGCCATCATCAGTGTCAGAGCCGCGAGCAGTATCATAAAT
>JAGHTV010000142.1 GCA_018065165.1 Candidatus Sodaliphilus fimicaballi
ATTATACACGCATCTCCTACCCCGACGACATCAAGCCCACTGTAAAGCATGAGGAAGTCGCTACCGAGGAGGTAGGGTCTTAAATAATCATAAATGGCCACCCATGAGATAATAAAGGGTGGCGAGACGCAGTTAATATATAGGTAACACGACGCAAGTGTCGCCGTTAAACTTTTTAGAAACAAATAGGTCATTAATATAGAATGATAGTTGAAAATATATTGCTAGTGTTGGGCATTGCATGCCTTGCCGCATCGGTGTTGCTGGTGTTGCGACCTCGCTTTGTAGCCGCCATTGCATCGTTTGCGGGCCTAGTGCTGCTGCACTTGAGCTACTACATAGCAGTACCCACACGCACATTCCTGTTTTGGGGCGTAGCTACCCTGATGGTTGCAGGTCTCAACTACCTGTCGCCACAGGGCGAACCCGATGGCAAGCGCTCAAGCAACCTGTACATAGGCCTTGGTGCCATTGCAGGATGCCTACTGGGCATAATAGTGGGTGCTCGCATAATGGTGCTGGGCGTGATACTGGGTGCCATTGCAGGCCAGTACATGTATAGCCGTACTCCCGATGGAAGTTGGCTAAAAGTGACAAGTCGCGACTTTTGGCAATACTTCAGTGCTAAGAGCCTGCCAGCAATTGTGGCAATAGCCATAGCGGGAATAGCAATAGAAGGATTTATTTTTTAATAACGCGTAACACAAACTAGATGAAAAAGATATTAGTAGCAATCATTGCCATAGTGGCAACATCAATGGCAATCAACACAGTGGCACAAAGCAAGCTTGCAATACGCAAGGTTGACTTCAACCATGTGAAGGAAGTAACCGAGAACCCCAACAACATGTACTATTACCCCAAGTTGCTGCGCTCATCATGAGCAACGACACCACAATGTCTATTGAGGCCTATCGCAACTTCTACTATGGCTACACCTTCCAGGAAGACTATAACCCCTTCCGCGAGAGCGTTTACAGCAATGTGGTAGAGAAACTCTACTACAAGGAGCCGCACACCCGTGCCGAGTGTGACAGTATCGAAAAATACGCACAGTTGTCACTTAACGACAATATCTTTGACATGAACCAGATGAAATTCTTCATTTTTGCACTCAAGGAAAAGAAGAAATATACGCGTGCGGCAATACGCCAGTTCCGCCTAGACCGCCTCATTGCCACAATCCTGTCGAGTGGCAAAGGCACCAAGGAAGAGCCCTGGGTTGTAATCACACCTGAACATGAGTACAACATCATCAACTTCCTGGGTTATGTAGCCGTTGACCACGAAGAACTGGATAATGGCATCGAATATATAAAGGTGCAGCCTAAGGAGGGCAAGAGCACCCAAGGTTTCTACTTTGACATCTCGCGCATGATGGAAGTAGCCGAAGAGAAATTCCCCGACATGTAAATTTTAAACCCCAAAATATACTAGCCAATCTATGAAAAAAGCAATCCTTATCGCAATGATGCTGCTGCTCGCAGTGGGTAGCATAGATGCACAATCGCGCGCTCGTGCACCACGTCGCCAAACGATGGACCGTTCTCGCTATGAGCGTTCGAAATATGCCGATGTGTGTGACATACGCCTGCGCGAATCAGGTTCGCTCGAGAAAGAAGTGGGTCCCGAAAAAGAGAAACAAGTGAGACTCCTCATTGTTTCGGGCAATCTCAATGACCGTGACCTGCGTTATATAAAGAAGTTGTGTGACCGCAGCAAGGTGTATGGTGCCGACGGTAAAGAAGTGGAGAACTACATCGACATCGACATGTCACGTGCCCGCATCAACAATGGCGGAGGATTCTTCTCATCGACCAACCGCGATGTGCTCACCAACAGCCTGTTTGCCAACTGTTACCACTTGCGTTCGATCGTTCTTCCCGAGCGTGTGCGTGTAATTGACCGCGGTGCATTCCGCAATTGCCGCGACCTTGAGGATGTAGTGCTGCCAGCAGGCCTTGAGACGCTGGGCGAGGAGGCATTTGCCAGCTGTAGCGAGCTCATCAATGTGTACCTGCCCGACGGCATGAGCGAAGTGGGCAACAAAGCATTTGCCGACTGCTCACGCATGCGTTACATCTACATCCCCGAGAGCGTGTATCGCATTGGCAACAACGCATTTGAGTCAACAGCATTAAGCGACATTTATCTGCCTGACCGTTTAGAGTATCTAGGTGCTAACGCCTTGGCAGGTACTAGCATTCGCAGTCTGTACATTCCTCGCAATACAGTGATAGGCGATAACGCCCTGGGCAACCTGAACAAGTGCTCTGAGATTATCGTTGACCCCGACAATCGTAACTACACCACAATCAACGGTGCACTGTATGACTACAACGCTACTATCCTGCTGCGCTATCCCATGCAGATGAAGGGTGACCTCATCGTGCCCAACGGCGTGAGAACAATTGCTGCCAACGCTTGCAACAGTTGCAACGGCATCTATTATGCCGAGTTACCCCAATCAATTCAGACAATAGGTGACTACGCCTTTGCACACTGCAAGAACCTGAAGGAAGTAAACATCCCCGAGAATTGCACATCAATAGGAGCTGGTGCGTTCCGCGAGACTGCTCTGGAATCAATTGCTTTGCCCGTGGGAATCAGTCGCATAAGTTCTAGCACATTCCAGGACTGCCAGCAGTTGCAACACGTTGAAATTCCTCACACAGTGAGCATTATCGATGCTAATGCATTCCACGACTGCAAGTCACTGCAAGAAATAACTATCCCCGATAATGTATCAACACTGCCCAAGAGCGTGTTTGAGGGTTGCTCAAGCCTCACAGTGCTTGACCTGGGCAATGGTCTGCAAACTATAGGCGAGTACACATTCAAGAAGTGCAAGAGCCTCACATCAGTATCAATGCCTGCAACACTCAGGACAATAGGCAAGAACGCCTTCCGCGAGTGCAGTCTCAACAAGGTAGAGCTCAACGAGGGACTCGTCGACATCAACGATAACGCCTTCAGCGAAAACCAGATTGCAGAAATCACAATTCCTGCCAGCGTTCGCCACATAGGCAAGAAGATCATTGAGAAAAACAAGCCACTTAACCGCATCGTTGTCAAGGGTGCAACTCCCGCTACCCTCGACAAGACCAGCAACGACAAGGTAGAGCTGGTGGTTCCGGCAGCAGCCGTCGAGGCCTACAAGCAAGCCAAGAACTGGAAGAACTACAAACACATTACAGGCGAATAATCGCACGTTGTAGCTTTAACAATACAAAGCGTTGCTGCTCGCACAGCGGGTTGCAACGCTTTTGTTATTATAATTAAGGTAGTTTTAATGAGTTAAATGTGTGATTTTTGCGATTTTTTCACTACCTTTGCACCCGCAAACAAAAACAGAACAATGCAGAATATTAGAAATATTGCCATCATCGCTCACGTTGACCATGGCAAGACAACACTGGTAGATAAGATGCTTGAAGCAGGTAACCTGTTCCGAGACAATCAACAAATGGGTAACCAAATTCTCGACAGCAACGATCTGGAGAGAGAGCGCGGCATCACTATCCTTTCTAAAAACGTATCAATCAACTACAAAGACCACAAGATTAACATCATCGACACTCCGGGTCACAGCGACTTTGGTGGCGAGGTTGAGCGTGTGCTCAACATGGCCGACGGTTGCCTGTTGCTCGTAGACGCCTTTGAGGGCCCCATGCCCCAAACACGCTTCGTGCTGCAGAAGGCTATTGAACTGGGTCTCAAGCCCATCGTGGTCATCAATAAAGTGGACAAGCCCAACTGCCGCCCCGACGAGGTTCAAGAGGCCGTATTTGACCTGATGTGCAACCTTGACGCTACCGAGGAGCAGCTCGACTTCCCAACTGTATTTGGATCGGCCAAGCAAGGCTGGATGAGTGACGACTGGACAAAGCCCACCGACAACATCACTGCAGTGCTCGATGCTATCATCAAATACATCCCCGCTCCCGAGAAGATTGAAGGCGACGCTCAGATGCTCGTAACATCGCTCGACTATAACAGCTATGTGGGCCGTATCGCTGTGGGCCGCGTACATCGTGGTGAACTGCGCGACGGTATGGAAGTGGCTCTGTGCAAGAAAGACGGCACAGTATCACGCCAGAAGGTTAAAGAGCTGCGTACATTTGAAGGTATGGGCCAGAAGCATGTGGATAGCGTAGCCAGTGGCGACATTTGTGCAATTATAGGTATCGACGGATTTGAGATTGGTGACACAATCACTTGCATCGAGAATCCCGAACCCCTACCCCGCATCGCCATTGACGAGCCCACAATGTCAATGCTCTTTACAATCAACGATTCTCCATTCTTTGGCAAGGACGGTAAGTATGTCACCTCTCGCCACATATACGAACGCCTGATGAAGGAACTTGACAAGAACCTTGCATTGCGCGTTGAGCCCTCGCCCAATGAGGATGCATGGCTCGTATTTGGCCGTGGTGTGCTTCACCTGAGTGTGCTCATTGAAGAGATGCGTCGCGAGGGTTACGAGTTGCAGGTAGGTCAGCCCCAGGTTATCATCAAGGAGATTGACGGTGTTAAGTGCGAGCCTATTGAGTCACTTACCATCAATGTACCCGAGGAATACTCAAGCAAGATGATTGATATGGTAACTCGCCGCAAGGGTGAAATGACCCTGATGGAGACACAAAACGACCGCATCCTGCTCGAGTTCAAGATACCTTCACGCGGTATCATCGGTCTGCGTACCAATGTGCTCACCGCAAGTGCCGGCGAGGCAATCATGGCTCACCGCTTCTTGTGCTACGAGCCCTGGAAGGGCGAGATTACTCGCCGCCTTAACGGTTCGCTCATCGCAATGGAAGGTGGCACAGCGTTTGCCTATGCTATCGACAAGTTGCAAGACCGTGGTAAATTCTTCATCTTCCCACAAGACGAGGTTTACGGCGGACAGGTTGTGGGCGAGCACAGCAAGGAGAAAGACCTTGTGATTAACGTGACCAAGAGCAAGAAGCTCACCAACATGCGTGCAAGCGGTAGCGATGACAAGGTCCGCATTATTCCTCCCATCGTATTCAGCCTTGAAGAGGCACTTGAATACATCAAGGCCGATGAGTATGTTGAGATTACTCCTAACCACATACGCATGCGCAAGATTGTCCTTGACGAGCTTGAGCGCAAGCGCATCAACAAGGCTAACGGTCAGGACGAAGACTAAACGAGAAGTCACATATCAAGGCTATCGCCTTGATAACTCGACGATAAAGAAAAAAGAAACTGCTAAATGAAAGAACGGGAGACCATGAGTCTCCCGTCTTTTTTTGTGAAGTGAACCTGTGGGGAGTCGAACCCCAATCGAAGGAACCGGAATCCTTTATTCTATCCATTGAACTACAGGTCCAGTGCATTTTTGCGTTGCAAAATTAACCAATTTTTCGTAGATTTGCAAATTAGAAAACAATAGTGACAATGAGCGTAAAAATAGAAGACAGCTGGAAGCAAGCACTTAGTGCCGAGTGGCAGAAGGATTACTTTGTAAACCTCACGCAGTGGTTGCATAGCGAGTACAAGACAAAGCAGATATTCCCTCCTGGCAAACAGATATTTGCAGCATTTGACACGACGCCGTTTAACGATGTGAAGGTAGTAATCCTGGGGCAAGACCCATACCACGATGTGGGCCAAGCCAACGGTTTGTGCTTCAGCGTGAATGATGGCATACAATTCCCACCATCACTCAACAACATATTTAAGGAGGTGCACGACGATACGGGAGCCCCCATCCCTACAAGCGGCAACCTTGAGCGATGGGCCAAGCAAGGTGTACTACTGCTCAACGCTACGCTCACTGTTGAGGCACATCGTGCGGGTTCGCATCAGAACCGCGGATGGGAAGAGTTTACCGACGCCGCAATAGCAGCTCTGGCCAACAACCGAGAGAACATCGTGTTCATCTTGTGGGGCAGTTATGCTATAAAGAAAGGTGCTTTCATTAACCGTATGAAGCATCTTGTACTCACATCACCCCACCCCTCACCACTATCGGCCTACAGGGGTTTCTTTGGCAATCATCATTTTTCACAAGCCAATGCCTACCTCGAGAAGCACGGTATAGCACCTATAAACTGGTAACAATGAATAAAGCAGACAAATACAACGAACTCATTACACGCCTCGAGCCAATGATTGAGGGTGAGACAAATGCCATAAGCGTGATGGCCAACACTACAGCATTGCTGGCCGAAATGATGGGCGAGAGATTTTTCTGGACAGGATTTTATACCGTTGCAGGTGACCGTCTGGAACTGGGGCCATTTCAAGGCACAGTAGCATGCTATCGCATTAAGCACGGGCGTGGCGTGTGTGGCACTTCGTGGGCTCAAGGCAAAACCATCGTGGTGCCCGATGTAGAGGAATTTCCCGGTCACATTGCTTGCAGCAGCCTGTCGCGTAGTGAGATTGTGGTGCCTGTGAAAGATGCTAACGGAACGGTGCAAAGCGTGATTGACATTGACAGTCGCGAACTGAATGCATTTGACGATGTCGATGCCAAGTATCTTGAACAGGTTGCCGAAATCGTTGCTCGAGTTATATATTAACTATTATCTTAAGCCTCAAAGAATTTGTGTAGGTGATCGTGAAGGTCGGGAGCCTCGTCGTAGGCAGCATGACCATACTCGTCATACATTATTATATCACAGTCGAGTATCGAGGCAAGCTCACGACTTCCCTCGCCTGAGAGCACATTGTCGATATTGGAGCCAACAACCAGTACGGGACACTTGATGCTTGACAGTAAAGGACGTGAGTCGAAGCCATCGCAAGCACGGGCTAGCGGAATGAAATGGGCTATATCCTCGGGCGTTCCAAGTTTCTCGGCATAGACAAACGCCTGCTCGTTCTTGTCATAGTAAGCCTGCGAATATACATGCTTGTAAACATCGCGATTAAATGCAACAATGTCTCCTGCCTGAGCAAGATTAACCCAGTTACCCAGTACCTTAGTCGAGGTTTCGCAAGCGTGAGGTGCGGTTGAGCACAACACCAGTTTTGAAACCAGGTCGGGGTGTGTAGCTGCAATTATCTGCGAAATCATACCACCCTGTGAGCATCCCATAAGATAAGCATTGCTTATGCCCAACGAGCGCATAGCTGTAGCTGTGTGTGCAGCCATCTGTTCGATTGTGTAATCGGCAGGAACCTGGCGAATGCGGTCAAAGAGATATACACGATAGTCATTGCTGAACGAGCGATATTGATTGGCAACAGCACCTGCAAGAGATGTCACTGGCATAAGACTTAATCCTGGAATAATGACAAAGGGTTGCTTTCCCTCGCCAAAGCACAAATAATCCATCTCAAACTCGGGAGTGCTGACTACATCTACTTTAACCTTCATAATATATCAATTTTGTGGTTTATGTAGTACAAAGGTAATATAAATTGCTGAATATGGATACAAGTGAGCGACGGTTTTAATGGCATATGTGTAAATACACAATATATCATAAAGATTTTCAGGTTGATGTGTTGTGTGAATGAAAAGTTTTTAGTAACTTTGCACCGCAATTTTGCGAAATATTATAAAATTTAAAGTAATGTACTTAGATTCAGAGAAAAAGAAAGAGATCTTTGGAACTTACGGCGCGAGCAATACTGATACTGGTTCTCCCGAGGCCCAGATTGCATTATTCTCTTACCGTATCCAACACTTGACCGAGCACTTGAAGGTCAACAAGAAGGATCATACAACTCAACGTTCACTTAAGATGCTCGTAGGTAAGCGTCGTCGTCTGCTTGATTATCTCATGCGCAAGGACATCAACCGCTACCGTGCTCTTATCGCTAAGAAGGAACTTGGTATCCGCAAGTAATCCCGACAAGCAAGAACGGAAACGTAAAAAGCGTTGCAACTCGATGAGTTGCGACGCTTTTCTTTTTATATAATGCTCCTATTGTTTATGGATTGATTCCAAAGAATATAGGAAGAATTAATCAGAATTGAAACGGGAAAATTGTTACGTGATTGTCACGTGATAGCTGGCCGGGATTGGTGCCGGGAGCGCCTTCGGGTACTTCGAGACCTTGCTTGGCATAGTGCTGCTGCCAGTAAGCAGTGATGTTGCCCGCAGCATCGTGAAACGACATGGGTATAGTATTGAATACCGGTTCTCCCGCATTATTTACATAGCTTTTTTGCACCAACTCGCTACAATAGATGGAGCTGTCGTCGGGCATATAGTTGAAGTCATAG
This sequence comes from Candidatus Sodaliphilus fimicaballi, assembly GCA_018065165.1. Taxonomy (GTDB): domain Bacteria; phylum Bacteroidota; class Bacteroidia; order Bacteroidales; family Muribaculaceae; genus Sodaliphilus; species Sodaliphilus fimicaballi. The sequence continues at coordinate 8,213 of JAGHTV010000142.1, forward strand.
GGCAACCCAACATATGATAATGCCTTGCGAACCGAGCGTAGAGCATCTAGGTCGTCTACCCTACCAATAATCACATTTTCAATGCCATTGGCACACAAGAAAGAATCGACGGGAGTAAGACAAACGCCACCATTGGGCACAGCCTCGAGAGCATACAACAGACCATCATTGCCGCCTATGCGGTGCATGATAGCCACATGATCGATGGGAAGGGACTCTATGCCTTGTGTAACCTGGGTAATTGCATTGCCCTGTGGAGCAATAACAAATGCCAAATCGCCCTCACTTACAGTGAAGCGTTGAGCAAAGACGGCGTGTGCAATAATCGTTGCTGATAAAAGGACAAAAATGCGTCTCATAGCATTAGAACCATGTGACACCATTGCTGTAGCTTGAGTGCTTGTCGTACTTGACATCTTGCAGGATAGAAGACTTAACAGCAATGTGGAAGTTATAACTCTTGTATGGTCCCACAGGAACAAAGCTAGCACTCATAACGAAGCAGTGCATCTGGCGTGAGATAGAGCAGTTCATGTAGGCAAGCTTGCGACGCTCAACATCGAAGCTGGCCGAGAATGACATGCTCCAATTCTTGGTAGGAGAAATATTGCCATTCATACTAAGCGAGTGTGTCAACTTGCCATTATACTCCATTTTCTTGTAATTGAAGTCGCCATAGCCATAGTTAACCGAGTAGTTGAAACTCAAGTTCCATGGGCATTCCCACTTGGCATATCCGTCGTCGTCGAGCTGAACATCGGTGCGAGTTTCATTACTACTGCTTGAATTATCATCGTCGGTTGACGACGAATCGTTACGTTTGCGGGCAGTATCAGATTTTTTTGTTTCAGAGTCCTTGTTCTTACGCTTGAATGTAGCATTATTAATCGTATAAGAGAACGATGTGCCAGTGCTTGACAAGCGACCCCATCCTCCACCATGGAACAGACGCAGCTTGTTGATACGCACAGGATTGCCATACTCATTGAGGCCATATTTGTAAACATCCCATGTAGCACTCAAGTTGAGGTTGAATCCCTTAGTGAGACGCAACAATATGCTGGTGTTAAGGTTACTCCACTTGAGCGAATCGGCTGCCATGTTGTAAGACTGGTTGAGCTGGAAGTTTTCAATGATAGATACCTTCTTGAATCCTGTACTATCCTGGTCGCTCTTAACCTTGGCCTCGATGTTGTTGGCAATAGAAAAACTGAGCGTTCCGCTCTTGCCCGATGGACCTCCGCCATACATGCCATGTTGGAAATAGCTATACTTTTTGCGTTGTATCATACCTTTCTGGTCGGGGTAGTCGTATGATCCATAATATCCCCAGAACGGCGACCCAAAGTCGGGTGCTGCCGAGAACGAGATGTTGGGCGTCATCACATGGCGAACCATCTGCAACTTGTCGCCCAGAAACTTGAGAGGCTTGAAGAAACCATATATCTTGGTACTGAGCGAGACGCCAAAGTTGAAGTCGAACACATTGTAGAAGTTGTAAGTTGTGTCGCACACCTCGCGGCTGGCATTGGGATCCCACTGACGGCGTATCTTGCTGGTGTACATGCGGTCGTTCATCGTCAAGTTGGGGGTGATGTTGAAATACTTGAACAGGTTGAATGTCGCCGAAACAGGCACACTATGACTCATACCATTACGCCAGTCCTTTACAAGACTCTTGTGCAAGAATTCGTTTTGCTTTGCTGTAAGCGAGTTTTGGAAACGGCCAGAGTATGACAGCTTGATTTTCTCATACCAACGCTCCTCGCCCACTACGCGCTTACGCTTGAATGGAGCGGTTTGCGACATCGTAATGGTGATGTTGGGGAACGAAACGCTAAGTGTAGAGTCGGCCGTACGTTGAGAGATGTTGGCCGATGTTGACAATGACCACTTTGTGCCAGGGAACTTGTATGACAAGTTAACTGAACTACTCTTGGTGTTCTCGGTAAACGAGTTAGTATAGTAAGTGTCGAGGTTGTTGCGTGAATAGCCACTTGTTGCAAAGTTGACACTTGCCGAGAATGTCATGTTGGGATTGGCCTTGGCATTTTGCGTGTGGTTCCACAACACCTGGAAGTTGTGCATCTTGCCATAGTCGGCATCACCCTTCTCGCCTGTCACGGTAGTCAAGTAGTTGACACTGAAGCTACCGCTGAACTTGTAACGCTTGGCATAGTTTGACTGGGCGGCAACACCCCATGAGCCATAAGAGTAAATCTCGCCTGTGAGTGCAAGGTCCATGTGCCTGTTGAGAGCAAGGTAGTATCCGCCGTTGCGCAGATAAAATCCGCGGTTGTAATCTTCACCAAATGTGGGCATGAGGATACACTTGAGTATTTCTCGGTAAACGGGAAGTAGCCAAATGGGACAGCGATGGGCAATGGCAGGTCCTCAAGCACCATGTATACAGGACCTGTAACCACATTCTTCTTAGGCTTAACCTTACCCTTGGTAAGCTGGAAGTAGAAGTGAGGATGATCGTGGTTGTCGCAAGTAGTATAGCGACCATCCTTCATGTAGAACTGGTCATCTTCCATCTTCTTGGCAACGCCACCTGTGAGGAATCCTTCGCCTTGCTCGGTGAGCACATCGAGGATGTAACCACGCTTGGTCTTGAAGTTGTAACTCATCTCGCGTGACTCATAGTCGCCACTGGCATCCTTGAATACGGGCTTATCTTTCAAGTCACCCACGCTGTCGAGTACACCCACCGCATGAACCAGACTGCTGTCCATGTTCATAGATATTTGCGATGCACTCAAGTCTATGTCGCCATAGAGCACTTTGCTGCCACCAAACATGAAGGCATTATTCTTGCCATAAAGCACAATCGAGTCCTTGGCTGTGAAGTTGACCACATTCTCCAGGTCAACTTTAGACTTCACAAAGCGAACGAAGGGCTTTGAGGCTATTGTGTCGTCATCGATAGTATCGGCTAAAATAGAATCCTGACTCTCAACTCTAGCAACGCCATGCTGTGTGACATGACTCTGAGCCATGACTGTAGTGCCTGAAACCGCGTTAAGCAGCACCACGCACACAAGCATCAATACTATGTAAAGCCTATTAATGTTCACTTTTGTTCAGGGTAAACCCTAAATATGCAAATTAACATACAAAGTTACTGCAAACTCAAGTGAAGTGCAAATTTATAGGCACCTAAAAGAAGTTTAGATGCCTATATTTATTGTTTTTTGAGCAATGGAAACAATTATAAAATATATTTTAACTGTACTCGCTTATTTCACCAAACATTTGAGCCATTTCGTTAAAGCGTTGCAGCGATTCGTCGCCAAAACGTGCCATCGACAGTCGCACACGTTCCATAGGTTTGGGAGCCTCACCCAGATGGGTCTTGCTGAAGAACTTATCGGCATAGCACACAATCTTCTCCTCAACGCTCACAGGGAGCAAATCGCGGTGTGGCAATGGCAGGTTTTGCGTTTCAATATCGTTGAGCGACAGTCCTGCTCCAGTGTGACGCTCACACACTAAGGCATGACGATACAGCCCCATATCGTCGAGCATCTTGCGGCCGAGTGTTCCGTGCTTGATATAAGGCTCGGTTCCGTGACAGTGAATGCCATCGGCGTCGGTCTTTACAATACCTATGTCGTGTAGCATTGCCGCTTCATACACAAAGTCGGCATCTACGGGAACGCCCTGTGCTATCAGGCGTTCACATATCTGGGCCGCAAGTTCGGCTACTTGACGACTGTGAACCATAAGCACATCATAAAGAGGGGTAGCCGGGTCGTAATATCGCTCAATAATACTATTGTAATCAATCATCGTGTCTAAAACAAGGGATGCTGCAAAGCAACATCCCCTCTTTATCGTGTCATTTTATAAATCTTCTATATTACCCAGATTGGTTATCCAGCCATATTCATCGGGATAATCGCCGCACTGTATTGCACGCAAGCGATTGTACATTGCGGTGGTTACAGGTCCGGCCTTGCCATCGGTGGGGAAATAGTATGACTTGTTGTTTGATGCATCATAAATCTCATCGATGGGAGCTGTAACTGCAGCAGTACCACACTCAGCAGCCTCGGTACACTCGGCAAGTTCCTCTACAGGAATGGGACGACACTCAACCTTATAGCCAAGATCCTTGGCGAGCTGTTGCAAGCAATTATTAGTAATTGATGGCAGGATTGAGTTGCTCTTGGGTGTGATGTAGGTATCGCCCTTGATTGCATAGAAGTTAGCAGGACCACACTCATCAAGATACTTGTGCTCGGTGGGGTCAACAAACAATGCTGCAGCGTAACCGGCAGCCTTAGCACGAGCAGTTGCACGCATACCAGCAGCGTAGTTGCCACCAACCTTCCAGCAACCTGTACCCTGAGCAGCAGCACGATCATACTCGCGATAGATTGCTACCTTACATCGCTCCAGTCCGTGCTTGGAATAAGGACCTACTGGCATAGCAAAGATGCCAAACATATATACGTCGGCTGGATTAACACC
>JAGHTV010000031.1 GCA_018065165.1 Candidatus Sodaliphilus fimicaballi
TTCACAACCATAATATTGGGCATTTTGCTAGCAATGCTCTCATCGGTCAATATGGCAGCCCAAGAGTTTGAAGCTGCAGGACTGCACTTTAGCGTTATAAACGACACTGAAGTCGAGGTTTCTAAAGCGTGGGTAGACGGGGTTAGCCTATACAATGGTGTAGTATTAATACCTGAGATGGTCAATTACAACGGAGACAACTACACCGTGGCAGCAATTGCAACCGAGGCCTTTGCTCACTCAGGTGTGACCGAAGTTCAAATTCCCAATACAGTGACAACGATTGGCGAGAGTGCATTTGCCTATGCCGAGAATCTCAAGAGCATCACACTCCCGCTTCACCTCAAAGCAGTGAGCAAGACTATGCTTGCCGGCACTGCCATTGAAAACATCGCAATTCCCGAGGGCGTTACAACCATAGGTTATGGAGCGTTCCAGTCGTGCCTGCAACTACGCACCGTTATGCTGCCTTCAACGCTCACTCTCATTGACGCCTACGGGTTCAACAACTGCCAGAACCTGTTTGAGATGTACTGTGCAGCACCCACTCCTCCCAAAGCAACCGGATGGGCAATCTTCATAGGCTTGAGTGGCATTGATGTTATCTTAGCTGATGACGATGCAATCGAAGCCTATGCAGCCGATAAGGTTTGGGGCGATAGCGAGACTTTCTCGCTGTGGACTAATGAAGACATCTCAATTTCTATGAGCCTCATAGGCGATATGTATCGCGACAACTGGATGAAAGTAGAGTTGGGCAACAACCTTGCCTATCGCATCTATGGTGAAGACGGCGAAGAAATGGCCATTACAGCTGCCGATAATTATTACTTCCCCATACCCGACCATCAGGTTGACTTCATTGTTGTCCCGACAAATATGATTAAGGACTGCGACGACAAGTTTGCAATAAGCATTGGCACATCGGGCGTTGAGGAGGTAATTGAGGAACAACATCCCAACATTCATGTGATTGACGGTACAATCTACATCAGTGGCGACAACCACGGCAAGTGGACCACCGTTTACGATGTATATGGCAACCTATACTATCAGCGTCCATCGATCAATAATGTCATTGGCGACCTGCCACGCAACAAGGTTTACATTGTCATCGTGGGTAAATATGTAAAGAAGGTATTCCTATGATAGATGCCGACCACAAATTCATGAGCATGGCACTCGACGAGGCCCACAAGGCAGCCGAGCGCGATGAGGTACCCATAGGTGCCGTTGTGGTGCACGGAGGTCGTGTAATTGCCCGCGGGCACAATCTCACCGAGACGCTGACCGATGTCACAGCTCACGCCGAGATGCAAGCCATCACCGCAGCCGCCGACAACCTAGGTGGCAAATACCTTACAGGATGCACGCTATATGTTACGGTTGAACCCTGCCTGATGTGTGCTGGAGCACTAGGATGGAGTCAGATATCGCGTGTCGTATATGGTGCAACCGACGAGAAGCGAGGTTATCACACGCTATGCAACAACCCATTCCACAAGAAAACCACCGTCGATGGCGGTGTAATGGCTAAGGAATGTGGACAGCTGATGACCGATTTTTTTAAGAAAAAACGATAAAACAATTATAATGACTATGTCAACAGTTAAATTCAAACTGATCATGTTGCTGGTTGCCCTCATGGGTTTCACAAGCAACGCATGGGCCCAGATTGACGCCCAGCCACAAGGCGACACTATCGAGGTAAAATCAGACAAGATGAATCGCAACATCAAGTGTACCGTTATTGTTCCCGAGCAATACTTTGACCTTGACTTGCAAGACGAGCAATATCCCGTGCTGTACCTGCTGCATGGTGCTTGGGGCAGCTATCGCGACTGGCCAACCAAGGCCAACCTCGACGACCTGGCAAGCGACTACTCGGTAATCATCGTGTGCCCCGACGGTCAGGACAGTTGGTACCTTGACTCTCCCATCGACCCATCGTTCCAGTTTGAAACATTCATAAGCAAGGAACTAGTAAGATACATCGACATGAACTACCGCACCCTGCGCTCGCCAGGCTATCGCGCCATCACAGGCTTAAGCATGGGTGGCCACGGTGCATTGTGGGTAGGACTGCAACACCCCGAGGTGTTTGGCTCTTGCGGTAGCATGAGTGGCGGTGTCGACATTACCAAGTTCCCCAACAAGTGGAAGATTGACCAACGCCTGGGCAAGTATGAGGACAACAAGCAAGCATGGGCTGACCATGCAGTAATCAACATTGTTGACAAAATCAAGCCCGGACAAAACATCATCATCGATGATGGTAGCGAGGACTTCTTCTATGAGGTCAACCTCAACTTGCACAAAGCACTGCTCGACCGCAAGATCAAGCACGACTTCACCATTCGCCCCGGTGGTCACACATGGGACTACTGGGTCAACTCACTTGACTACCACATGCTGTTTTTTGCTAAGGCATTTGACCGTGCACAATAACTAAACACACACT
>JAGHTV010000129.1 GCA_018065165.1 Candidatus Sodaliphilus fimicaballi
ATATAGCATTGATTTCAATAACAATTATGCAGTGGCTAAGGTGTGTGACCTCAAGGGTGAGGTGTGTGGCATGCATCTTATCGCTCCTCTTGCCGAGGACGCTGCTCCTGCTGCAGTGACCGACTTCAAGGCCGTATTTGGCGCTAACGGTTCACTCAGTGGTACTGCTACATTCACCATGCCCACCAAGACATTTGCTGGCGAGGAGCTCACTGGCGAACTCGACTACAAGGTGGTAGCTTCGGGTGCTGAGTATGCTGCTGGCAAGGCTAACGCTGGTGCATCAGTGACTGTACCTGTTGAGGTTGCTAAGGCTGGCAAGTATAAATTCACAGTAGTTACCACTAATGCAGTGGGTGATTCTCCTGCAAGCAACGCTGCTACACTGTGGGTTGGCCCCGATGAGCCTTATGCTCCCGGTTACGTTGACATCGCTTATGCCGATGGTAAGTTCAACGTTTCATGGCCAGCAGTAAAGACTTCTAAGAACAAAGGTTACTTCGATGCAAGCCAGGTTACTTATACAGTGACTCGCTACATCAACAATGTTAAGGACGCTGTTGTTGCCGAGGGTATCTCTGCAACATCTTTCGATGACGAGGTTGCTGAGCCCGAGGCTCTGTCAATCTTTACCTATGAGGTTGTTGCTTCGTTTGCGGGCACTGCTTCAGAGGCTACTAGGTCAAATGCTGTAACGCTGGGTAACATAGTTCCTCCTTACAAGAACGAGTTTAATGTGGCTGCCGACTTGGAGGCGTTCACCATCACAGGCAATGGCGCTCAGTGGTATTACGCCGATGCTGGCGAGGCTGTTTCGGGCTACGACATGTGGAACGACATGGACACTTGGATGATTACCAAGGCTGTGAAGCTTGAGGCTGGTAAGGCTTATTCGTTCTCGGTTGACGTTCACGGCGAGGATTATTACACTGACATCTTTGAGGTGAAGATGGGTGCCGGCAACACTGCCGAGGCTATGACAACTCAACTCATTGAGCCGACTGCACTCACCGATGCTATTTATAGAGCTTATCGTAGCGAAATCAAGGTTGAGACTACTGGCGCTTACTACATTGGTGTCCACTGTCTCTCAGCTAAGAACATGGGTGGCGTTCACGTGGATAACTTCACAATTGGTGCTCCCATTACAACTGCGGCTCCCGGTGCTGTTGAGAATGTTAAGTTCACTGCACAGTATGATGGCTCTACTGCTATTGACGTAAGCTTCAATGCTCCCACTAAGACTATCGCTGGCGATGCCCTGACTTCGCTCACTAAAGTAGAGGTATTCCGCGATGGTAACCTTATCAAGACCTTCGAAGGTATCCAGCCCGGTGCTGCTTGCTCATTCAAGGACGACTGCGAAAACACCGTAGGTACTTATCACTACGTTATCGTTGCTACAAACAACGATGGCGCAGGTATGCCTTACGAGGCCGATGCTTATGCTGGTCTCAAGCTGCCCGCTGCTCCTCAGGTATGTAACGTGGTTGAGAGTAATGACGTATTCGGCCAGGTAACTGTATCTTGGACTCCTCTCAACACCGACGTTGATGGTGACCCCATCGATCCTAGCTTGATTACTTACACCGTACTTGATGTGGACCAGAATATTATTGCTGAAGGCCTCACTGCCGAAGATGCTAAGGGTTGGAAGACCAGCGTTGACGTTTATGAGGGCGAACAGAAGTGGGCTATCTACTACATCTTTGCAAAGAACCGCATCGGTCTGAGCCCCACAAACGGCTGGACACAGATGATTCCCGTGGGTACTGCTTATACCGTTCCTTTCCGCGAGTCGGCTCCCGAGGCTAACCTCAACACCATCTGGATGAAGGAAGGCGAAGGCTTCTGGATGACTGCGCAGTCATGCTACCAACCCGTGTGCATGCCTCAGGACAATGACGGTGGTATGTTCTACATGGAGCCCTTCCTGGCTAAGGATAACAACCTGTTCCTCTCTGGTAAGATTCAGCTTACCGAGAGCGACAATCTGGCTCTCTCATTCTACTATTGCGGCTCAGCCGAGGACATCTTCGACCTCAAGCCCGTTGTTAGAATTCCCAGTGGCGAGACTTACTACATAGGCGAGCCCATCCACGCTAACTCGGTGGGTACAGGATGGCAGCGCGTATTCGTTTCACTTGCCGACTTCAAGGGACAAGTTGTTCAAGTGGGTCTGAACGTAAACAACCGCTCTAAGCAAGAATACTTCCTCATGGACAACGTAGAGGTTCGCGAGTTTGCCGAGAAGGATGTTGCAGTAATCGACTTCGTTGCTCCCACAACAGTTGCTGCTGGTGGCAATGCTAAGATGAATGCTGTGGTTACCAACCAAGGCTCAAAGGTTGCCGAGAATGTAGCCGTTGAACTCTATGCTGGTGACGAAGTGATAGAGACTGTAAATGTTGAATCAATCGCAGTGGGCGAGAACAAGAAGGTAGAATTCAATGTTCACGTCGATGTTAAGGCCGAGGGCCGCATTAGCTATAAGGTTAAGGCCGTATATGATGGCGATGCAGTTCCCGAGAACAACACATCGGCAGTTAAGACTGTTGAGGTTGTTCCTTCTACACTCCCCACCGTTACAATCGAGGGCGAGACCGATGGTAGCACTGTAACTCTCACATGGGATGCTCCCAAGAGCGAAGGTCAGGAAGAAACCGTTACCGAGGACTTCGAGAAGTGTGAGTCATTTGCTATAGGTAAGGCTGGTGACTTCACATTCTATGACCTGGATGGTTCTATCACATTTGGCCTCGACGAGGGTACATTCCCCGGCTCAGGTTCAGCAATGTCTTACATCGTATTCGACTCTGAGCAACAGTCGGCTGTTCCTGCACACAGCGGTAACAAGTGCCTCGCTTCGTTCGCTTCGACAGCTACTGCTAATGACGACTGGGTAATCACACCCCAACTCAATGGCAAGGCACAGACTATCAGCTTCTGGTGCCGTTCGTTCAAGACTCGCTTCGGCTTCGACCAGTTTGAGGTATTAGTTTCAAGCACTGGTACTGAAGTTAGCGACTTTACTCGTCTGGGCGATGTTAGAGCTGCAACTGGTGTATATACTAAGGAAGTGGTTAACGTGCCCGAGGGAACTAAGTACGTTGCAATTCGCTGCATCTCATACCTGCTCGACGCATTCCTTATTGATGACATTACTTTCACCAAGGGTGCTCCCGCTTACGAGGTTCTGGGTTACAACATCTATCGCAACGGCGAGAAGATCAACGACGAGCTTGTAACCAGCACACAATATGTTGATGAGGTAATGGGTCGTGCCGCTGGCTATGAGTACAATGTGACTGCAGTTTATGCCGAGGGTGAGTCTGCATTCTCTAACACATACGTTATGGAAACCCCGACAGGCATCAACGCAGTTAAGGTTGGCACAAACGGTGTTAGCAAGACCATCAAGAATGGTCAAGTTATCATCATTAAGGGCGACAAGAAGTTCAACATCCTTGGCCAACCCGTGAAGTAAAAAAAGAACGCTCGCTAGCGAGCTATGACACCGGCACCCAAGTGCCTATAAAAGATTAAGAATGCCACACCAAACCCGGTGTGGCATTCTTTGTTACTATCACACAACCAAGCAATCCCTCCAAAAAACAGATAAAAGTAGATAAAAGGGACGGTTCTTTTTATCTAGTTTTTGTTCTTGAACTGTAAAAAACTTTTGTTCGTCTGTCTAATAGATAAAAGGGACGGTTCTTTTTATCTAGGATTTGTTCTTGAACTGTAAAAACCTTTTGTTCTTCTGTCTAAAAAAACTAAGGATTACGCTGATTACACTGATTTTCTTTTGTTCGTCTGTCTAAAAACATTATCTTTGCACATCTACTCTCACACAGAGCCCATTTCAGACAAACGAACACAATAAATAGATAAAAGGGATGGTTCTTTTTATCTATGAAATAGAAAAAAAGGAAATGAAATACTATTATTCAAAATTCGATATTAATAAACTTACAACTGGGTATTTGTTCCCGCAATGTCAGGACTATACGCCCGGAAATAGTTGTGATATTATAGAGCGTTTATTTTGGGCAGAACGAGAACGAAATGCTTCTAATTTTCCCGAAGTAGATGTAATCGTCGATGGGTTAAAATTACATGGTCATGCAAAATTTTCTGACGTGTTAAGTTGTGCAATGATAGATGATCCACAGTTGTTAGTTAGTGAAAAGTTTCTGGAAATCATAACGAAATACAATTTACCCAAGCATAACATCCACAAAGTTTATGTTTATGGTCGAAAAGGAGAGAAACGAGAATACAATATATTTTATCGTACTGAAATAAATGAGATAGTTCAATTTGTTGACCTTGAAAATTCTGTCTTCAAGACTACCCAAGGATTGCCGACACTTTATAAAGACCCCGTTTTAAGCGAAATATTTAAATGTAATAGCTTTTCGGAATTTATGAAACGTAGAGAACGTCCACCTAAAGGGCTTGAGGCTAGTGATTTTTTTCATGTAGATTGTATTGAATTATATCTAAGGAACTTGTCCGAATCTGGATATGACATGATAAACCTTGAGGACCTTACTTCAGAATCGATGTATGGCTATTTATATAGCGAACCGCTGGTAAATGAGCTGCTTGAAAATAATATTACAGGATTAAAATTTATTCCTGCTTCAAAATTTATTGTTAGTGACTGATGATAAAAGGGATGGTTCTTTTTATCTAAATAGACAGATAGAGAAACAATTGGTGCGAAATGGAGCTAAACAGGAGGTAATAATAAGATTACCTAATAAAGTCGTAAGAAAAGATGCAGTTAAGCCAGAT
>JAGHTV010000151.1 GCA_018065165.1 Candidatus Sodaliphilus fimicaballi
CTACAGTTAAGCCCGGCAGCGAGTATGCTACAGTTCTCAACGCCGATGGCAAACCCATCACAATTGGTCAAAACGGCAAGTTTGGAAAGATTGTTGCTACCTACGACCTTGACCTTGAGACTGGTGCTGTTACTTACAAGCACATTCCCGTTGACTCAAGCTGGGATGAGGCTGCCAAGAAGTATGTCGCTATGGACAACTGGTTGAAGCCCTATCGTCACGGTGTAGACTCACTCATGACTTATCCCGTGGGCGAGAGTGCAAAGGCTATGAAGAACAGCGGTGCTGCTCTGCAAAACTGGACTTGCGATGCTTCGCTTGACATCATCCGTCAGATTTCTGGCCTTAAGAAGGTTGACTGCTGCATCATGAATAAGGGCGGCATTCGCATCAACATGCCTGCTGGTATGGTAAGCGAGGGTGTTATAGGCTCAATGTTCCCATTCGACAATCGTTATGTGGTTCTTGAGATGACTGGTAAAGACCTCATCGATGCTCTCAAGGTTATGGCTCATCGTCATGGCGATGCTGTAAGTAAGGAGCTCTATGCTACATTTAACGACAAAGGCGAACTCCTCTCGTCTAAGCTTAATGGCAAGAACATCGACCCCAAGAAGATTTACAATGTAGCTACAATCGACTACCTGGCCAATGGTGGCGACTACATGGACCCCATGAAGGAATGCAAGCGCCTGTGGGTTGACAATGTGAAGTATGGTGTTCACGTGCTCCAGTATGTCAAGGACCTCAAGGCCGCTGGTAAGGTTATCGACGCCAAGGACGAGTGGCGCATGGTTAAGAAATAAACAAACCTCTTATACGAGCCTGCTCAACCTTGTAGCTTTGAGGTGGGGCAGTCTCAAATATTTAAACTTCAAAACTATGAAACTTAAACAACTTGTATTGTCGGGCTTTATTGCTGCTGTTGCCTTCTCGGCAACTGCTAAGCCTACAGCAATGCTGAGCAAGGTTGACCAGGCGGCTATGAATAGTTGGGTCGAGTCAACATTTGCCAAGATGACACCTGATGAACGCATCACTCAACTGTTTTGTATGTGCGTTGCATCATGTAGCGACGAGGACTCTCGTGCTCGCCTCGAGAGATACGTTGCCAAGAGCAAGGTGGGTGGTCTCATTTACATGGACAGTGACATGGACGAGCTGGCCAAGACAGCCAATCTGGCTCAGTCAATGACTGACATCCCATTGATGGTTACCATCGATGCCGAGTGGGGCCTCTCGATGCGTGTACCTGATGTTCCCAACTTCCAGCGTAATCTGGTACTGGGTGCAATTCAAGACGAAAATCTTATTTATGAATATGGTCGCGAGATGGCACGCGAGTTGCGCCGCATGGGCATCCATGTGAGCTTCGCTCCTGTTCTCGATGTTAACGACAATCCGTTGAACCCCGTGATAGGCACTCGCTCGTTTGGCGAAGATCCCGCACGCGTTTCACGCCTGGCACTTGCTTATGCTAAGGGTCTTGAGGATGGCAGTGTACTCTCAGTGGGTAAGCACTTCCCCGGCCATGGTTCGTCGTTTGAAGACTCTCACAAGACATTGCCAGTTATCGACAAGACAATGGACCAAATCAACGCCACCGAGCTTGTTCCCTTCCGCAACTATATCGACGCAGGTCTGTCAGGTATGCTCACAGCACACCTCTATATTCCCGCTATCGACAAGGAGCGCAAGCCCACTACAATGTCAAAGCATTGCGTGACTGACTTGCTCAAGCGTGACATGGGCTTTGAGGGTCTTATCTTCACCGATGCACTCAACATGCAAGGTGCTCTCTCTATTCCCGGTTCGCCCTGCGTTAATGCTTTCCTCGCTGGTAACGACATCTTGCTCATGCCACTCGACTCTGAGGGCGAGTTGCAGGCAATGAAGCTCGCTATCGCTGCTGGTCGCATCAAGCAAAAGGATGTTGACGAGCGTTGCAAGAAGGTGCTTCGCTACAAGTATGCCCTCGGTCTTACCGAGAGGCAGAGTGTTGAAACAAAGAACCTCAAGGAAGACCTGAACCAACCCGAGGCCGATGTACTGCAACACAAGATGGCCGCTGCTTCGGTTACAGTAATCAAGAACGAAAGTTCTATGCTTCCCATTGCCGACCTCATGCACAATCGTATCGCAGTTGTGACTATGGGCTGCAAGTATGGTCTCAAGTCAATGTTCCAAGACCGTGCCGACGACTATGCCGAGGTAACTGCATTTGACCTTGCCGAGACAAGTGCAAGTGAGATTGCTGCTAAGGTTAAGGAGGGCAAGTATAACACTCTTATCGTGGGTGTAGCTGCTGGTCACCGAAATGCCGTTGACTATAGCGCACAGGTTGCCGAGTTGTTGTCGTCATGTGACAACATCGTGCTTGCGTTGATGACTCAACCTTACGACGTTGAGAAGTATTCTGCTGCAATCAATTGTCCCAATGTAAAGGGTGTTGTTCTCACTTATGAGAAGAGCAAACTTGCCGAGGACTATGCAGTACAAACAATATTTGGCGGTAACGCTCCCTCAGGTACACTGCCCATTTCGCTCAACTGCGGTGACAAGAAGTTTGAGGTAGGCTACGGCATCAAGTACGACGCTACCCGCTTAGGCTACACTTGTCCTGCCGAGGTAGGTCTCGACAACTACCTGTTGCACCAGATTGACTCGGTAGCTACACTGGGCGTGCGCGAGAAGGCGTTCCCTGGCTGTCAGGTTATCGTGGGCCGTCATGGCAAGATCGTTGCTAAGAAGAGCTATGGCGAGATTGCTTACGGTACAGGCATTGAGGTAACTGACAATACTCTGTTTGGTCTTGCATCGGTTTCAAAGGCTACTGGTACATTGAGTTCGCTCATGAAGGTTTACGACAACGGCGGTTTCCAACTCGATGATCCCGCAAGCAAGTATATCCCAGGTCTGCGTCGCGATGATAAGAAGAACATCACCTTCCGCGACCTGCTTTATCACGAAACTGGTATGCCGCCATCACTGAGCATGTGGCAAATGATGTTTGACCCCAAGACTTACAAGGGTCAACTCATCGTAGGTAAGAAAGATGCCGACCACCCAATCTTCGTTATGAAGGGTGCTTATGGCCACAAGGACGCTAAGTTGCGTACCGATATCCTCTCTAATGTGAAGACTGAGAAGTTCAACATCGAGATTGCTGAGGGTATATGGGGTGGCCGTTGCACATACGACTCAATCATGAACCGTATGTACGCCGAGAAGCTTGGCCCTAAGAAGTACCTGTACAGCTGCTGTAACTTCAGCCTGCTGGCTAACGCTATTGAGCTTATCACTAATAAGCCCCTCAATGTTATCGCTAATGATAACATCTTTGGTCCGCTTGGTGCTTATCACACCATGTATCGTCCTCTTGAGAAATTCCCTGCCGACCAAATCGCTTACACCGAGATTGACTCTTTCTTGCGTCGTCAGCACATCCATGGCTACTGCCACGATGAGCTCGCTGCATTCTCAGGCGGTGTACAAGGTAACGCAGGTCTATTCTCAACAGGTAACGACCTTGCCAAGTTGCTCCAGATGTGGCTCAATAATGGTGTATATGGTGGACAACGTTTCTACAAACCCGAGACTGTTAAGGTGTTCACAACATCTAAGAGCCCCAACAGTCACCGTGGACTTGGCTTCGACAAGCCCGTTGTAGGCAACCCTGATGCTTCTAATACATGTGAGGAAGCTACACCCGAGACTTTCGGTCACACAGGCTTTACTGGCACATCATTCTGGGTTGACCCTGCTAACGACATGTTCTACATTTTCTTGAGCAACCGCGTGAGCCCCACTCGCAGCAACCCCAACTTTGGTCGCATCAGTGCACGTTCACACATCCATTCATTAATCTATAAAGCAATTCAAAAATGAAAAAATTACTTATGATTGCCGCTGCAGCACTTGCTATGGCATCTTGCAGCAACACTCAACAATACAAGGTAGCAGTTCTTTTCCCCGACGCTGAGAGCGACGGCCAGACAGCTTATCTTACAAGCTATGACAGTGGTGACACTCTGGCACAAGCTGAGATTAAGAATAAGAATGCCGTACTCGAGGGCGAGGTAGAAGGCTCTTTCATGGCTCGCCTCGTTGTCGATGGCAAACGCATGGGCTTCATCGTTGAGGGTGGCGAAATCACCATTAAGTGGGAAGAAGGCGAAGCTAAGGGTACTGCTCTTAACGAGAAACTCAATGCTCTGGATGCTGAGCTTAACAAGGTTGAAGACGAAGCTGCACAAGTTGCTATCTTCCAGAAGGCTTATCTCGAGAACAAGGACAATGGTATTGGTCCTTGGGCATTCAACTATTACCTGATGTGCAACGACTTTACTGTTGCTCAAATCGACTCTATGCTCACTGCACTGCCTGAGAATTACAAGACCCTCAAGCGTGTAAACAAGGCTATCAGCGATGCCAAGGCTAAGGAAGCTACTGGTGTGGGCAAGCAGTTTACTGACTTTGCCAACGATAAGGGCGAGAAACTGAGCCAATTTGCTGGTCAAGGCAAGTACTGCCTCGTTGACTTCTGGGCAAGCTGGTGTGGTCCTTGCCGCAAGGAGATTGGCAACATCAAGAAACTTTATGCTAAGTACAGCGACAAGATGAACTTTGTGGGCATCGCTGTATGGGACGAGGATGAGGCTACCGTTAAGGCTATGGAAGAGTTGCAGGTTGTTTGGCCCGTAATCATGAACGGCAAGAACTGGACTGTTCCTACTGACCTTTATGGTGTATCTGGTATTCCTCACATCATGCTCATCGACCCTCAAGGCAAAATCGTTAAGCGTGGCTTGCAAGAGGAAACCCTTATCAACGCAGTTGAGGAGTTGTTTGCTGAGAAATGACAAATTGTTAATCTATAAATTCTCACAGGCAGTCATCTGCCTGTGAGAATGATTTGTTTAGAGAAATGAAAAAATTACTTTTAGTTTTAATGGCTGTATTTGCAGTTACAGCTAATGCACAAGAAGAGAAAAAAGTAAAGCCTTCATGGCTTAATTCGCTGGCCGAGCACTTTCATTTTAATGGTTATGCAATGGCCGACTGGCAATACCATGACAAATCTACACCTAATAACGAGTTCTCTGTAGAGAAAATCATTTTCATTGCTGATGCTAAGCTCAACGACAAGTTTAGTGCTGAGTTTATGTACGACTTCCGCAAGACCTCATTGCACGAACTGTGGGTAAACTATCGCCCATGCGACGCTGTCAATATTAAGATAGGTCAATTCAAGACACCTTTTTCAATTGAGAATCCCATAGCTCCCGTTATTCTCGAGACTATCAACCTTACATCACTCGTCACTACCGATATGATTATGGGTAGCAATCCGCTCATGATGCCTGCAGGCGCAGGCCGTGACATTGGTATCACTGTGTATGGTGACTTGTTTGACAAGAAACTGTCTTACGACCTTGCTGTGATGAACGGTGGCGGCCGTAACAATAAGGACAACAATCATCAAAAGGACTTTGTGGCTCGTCTCTCGGTTAAGCCCATCAAGGAACTCATGCTTAGCGGTTCTATGGTGCTGGGTACTGGCAATATTGCTGTTACTCAAGCCGAAGATGGCTCATGGATTTCCCCTGCTGCTCCTGGTGTTACTGGTTTTAAGGCTAATGGCAACTACACTCGCAATCGCTTTGCTGCCGGTTTGCAACTCAAGACCAAGCCTGCCAACCTGCGTGCCGAGTACATGTGGGGCAAGGATGGTAACTTCAATAGCAATGGCTATTATGCAACTGGTTCGCTCAACAACATCTTTGTGAAGAAGCTTGATTTTATCGCTTCTTATGATCATCTGAAGAACTTCCAGGGTAAACAAGACCGCTACACAGCTGGTCTTCAGTACTGGTTCTACAAGGCATGCCGTGTTCAACTCAACTACACTCACCACAAGCGTGGCGAGGCCGAAGGCGAAAACAGCATCCTTACCCAGGTGCAAGTAGCATTCTAAGCGACTGATTCACATTACATATAAATGCCCGATGGTCAACGACCACCGGGCATTTGTTTTATCAATTAACGCTAACAGAAACGTTAACGAAAACAGTATTTCTTAGAGTTAACCTTTTAACCAATTAACCTCTTAACCCATTAACCAGTTAACCCTTTACCCTCTTACTTTCGGGGCAGGGTAGTGATGTTGAGTTTATTGTAGGCACGTTCTGCCTTCTCGCGAGCTGCCTCTACGCTCTCGTCGGTAGCAAGTATCACAGCCATGCGACGGTGACCCTTAACCTCGGGTTTGCCAAAGATGCGCATCTGTACGCCGGGTTCCTCAAGAACCTTGTCAATGCCTGACAACTCTACACGGTTAGTGTCGCCCTCAACAACTACAGCGCGTGAAGCACTAGGGCCGTAGAACTTAATCTCTGGAACAGGAAGTCCCATCAGCGCGCGTGCATGAAGTGCAAACTCGCTCATGTCTTGCGAAATCATTCTCACCATACCTGTATCGTGTGGACGGGGAGAAACTTCGCTGAAGATAACCTCGTCGCCCTTAATGAACATCTCAACGCCGAAGATGCCGTATCCACCCAGTGCGTCGGTAACCTTCTTTGCAACTTCCTCGGCCTGCTTGCGTGCCTTGTCCGACATTGCTTGTGGTTGCCATGAGTAACGGTAATCGCCATCGACTTGGATATGGCCCACAGGTTCGCAGAACGCTGTACCAGCAACATTACGCACAGTGAGCAGGGTAATCTCATAGTCGAAGTCAACAAATGCCTCAACAATTACACGACCAGCACCGGCACGACCACCTTCTTGAGATATTTGCCATGCACGGTCAACATCGGCCTCGCTCTTAACGGTGCTCTGGCCGTGACCTGACGAACTCATGATGGGCTTAACTACGCAAGGAATGCCCACTTCTTTAATAGCGGCACGGAACTCTTCTTCGGTCGATGCAAAGCGATATTTTGATGTGGTAATGCCAAGTTCCTCGGCAGCAAGGCGACGAATGCCCTCGCGGTTCATTGTGAGCCAAGCGGCTTGTGCAGTGGGGGTTACATTATATCCTTCTTTCTCGAGCTCAACGAGAACGGGGGTTGCGATAGCCTCAACCTCGGGAATGATGTGGTCGGGTTTCTCCAGTTCAATAATGCGACGCAACTCTTCGCCATCGAGCATGTTGAACACATGGAATCGATGAGCTACCTGCATCGCGGGAGCGCCAGCATAGCGGTCGCATGCCACTACTTCAACACCCATGCGTTGCAGCTCAAGAGCAACCTCTTTGCCAAGTTCTCCACTACCCAAAAGCAGGGCTTTCTTTCCAATCTCACTACAAGTACTGCCTATTGTTACCATTACAATTTTGTGTTTGAATGATTTTTGATCTCTTTTGCAAAGATACTTATCATTATCGGTATCTACAACTTAAAAATGTGTAAAATGTTTGCTTGTGTGAGGCTTATTGAGTAATTTTGTATCTCAACTTACTAACAGACAATGAAAAGATATTATATATGTGCAGCTCTTGCGGCTGCTTTATTTGCTACAGGCGTCAATGCTTCTCCCGTGAACCCTGACGAGAAGGATTATGACGAGAGCGTTCGCTTGCCGGTTCGTCGCTTGCATCCCGAGCGTGACTTTGACAAGATTATGAAGCAGATGCACAAGGAGCACAAAGAGCAAGAGGCTGTTGAGGCAGAAAACGAAAGCAAGAAAGAATCAAAGAAGAAAGACAAGGAAGCCGAGAAAGAACGCAAGCAGGCCGAGAAGGCTGCTAAAAAGGCCGCAAAGAATGGTCATGACAATCGTGTCATTCCTCCTAGACCGCAGCAACAGCAATCGTCAAATGTTGACAAATCCTTAATGCAAACGCTACTCAGCAAGGATTATTCAATCAAGAAATACGAGCCTCTGTATGAGGAGCCAAAACCTATCACCTGGAAAGACGATCCCGTAAGTCAAGACATTACCGGATTGATGCAATCGGTTGACGGCAAGAACAAGGGTGGGGCAATGCTATATGCTCCCAAGGGTGTATCAATGTCGCAAGACGCCAACGAGGTATTCTTCTGTTTTGAGTCAAGCAATGGTCGTGCATCAAGTCGTCTTTATCTGAGGGTTTACTACTTTGCCGACGATCCATTGAACTACAGCGATATAGTGTTTACAATCGATGGGTTTGATTACAAGTTCCATCCCTCACGCCCCTCTCGTGGCAAGATGGGAGCTCGCATGTTTTGGGAGCAGAGTGAGGATGCTCTAACCGCACAACACAAAGACCTGGTTTACGCCCTTTCTCATGGTCACTGGGTGCGCATGTCACTCAAGGGAGCCGATGGCATGAATCATGTAAAAATGCTTACCAAAGCCCAACTCGAGGCTTTTACAAAGACCTTTGAATTATATCGTGCCATGGGCGGCACATTCTAGAGGTATAACCCACAGGTTTCGATAAATTCTGAAACAGATTATAAGTTACATCCCGCAATCGTTTAGCCGGTTGTGGGATTTTTTATTGCACACAATTCGGCTCAGTCGAAAAATGCTGGGGATAGTTGTTATTCCCTAATGAAAAAATAACAAAAACCAATAAAACCCCTTGCCGAGGATGGAGGCTATCGGCCCTGCCGGCATGAGCACAGATTTTGGATTAGCGTATTTTTCTTGTTGGTAACATGACGACAGAGTCGTCACATTGCATCGTAACCGATGGCCGTAGGCCGTCGGTCACAAGGAACTCGCTACAACCGACCTCGAAGGGGTCGCACATCGTGCAAAACTTATTTCTGAATGTTATCATCCTCGTCAAGTTGTGTTCATTCCTTTCCGAGACCTACGCTCGCTATCACTCGCTACGACCCCGGTTATAGTTCGCT
>JAGHTV010000286.1 GCA_018065165.1 Candidatus Sodaliphilus fimicaballi
GTGTTCACGCTACCGTCCTCGTTTATAGCATTGTCGGCATTACCGTGGTCGGCGATGATGATAACCTCATAGTCGGCAGCCTTAGCAGCCTCAACAGTCTCCTTAACGCACTCGTCGATAGTAACAACTGCCTTCTCGATAGCCTCGTAGATACCAGTGTGACCTACCATGTCGCCATTAGCATAGTTAACGACGATAAAGTCATACTTGTTCTCGCCGATGGCAGCAACCAGCTTGTCCTTTACCTCGTAAGCGCTCATCTCAGGTTGCAGGTCATAAGTGGCAACCTTGGGAGAGTTGACCAGGATGCGGTCCTCGCCCTCAAATGGAGTCTCGCGACCACCGTTAAGGAAGAATGTAACGTGTGCATACTTCTCGGTCTCAGCGATGTGGAGCTGCTTGAGGCCCTTGCTTGCTACATACTCAGCCAGAGTGTTGTCAACGTTCTGCTTGGTGAAGAGGATGTGAACGCCGGTGAACGATGCGTCGTAGGGAGTCATGCAGTAGTACTGCAGGTCCTTAATGGTGTTCATGCCAACCTCGGGCATATCCTGCTGTGTGAGAACAACGGTGAGCTCTTTAGCGCGGTCGTTGCGGTAGTTGAAGAAGATAACCACGTCACCTTCCTTGATAGTACCGTCAACTGTAGTGTTCACGATGGGCTTGATGAACTCATCGGTAACGCCCTCGGCATAAGATTCCTCGATAGCCTGAGTCATGTTGTCGCTCTGCTTGCCCTCGCCGCTGATGAGCTGGTCGTAAGCAACCTTAACACGCTCCCAGCGTTTGCCGCGGTCCATTGCATAGTAGCGGCCGATTACGCTTGCCACTACGCCTGCGCTCTGTGCGCAGTGTGCCTCAACGTCGGCAACAAAGCCCTTGCCGCTCTTGGGATCGGTGTCGCGGCCGTCCATAAAGCAGTGGATGAATACCTTCTCAAGGTCGTAAGCCTTAGCCAGGTCGCACAGTGCGAACAAGTGGTCGAGCGAACTGTGAACGCCGCCGGTAGAAGTAAGGCCCATGAAGTGGATGCCCTTGCCGTTCTTCTGAGCGTAAGAAAATGCGTTGACGATTTCCTCGTTCTTAGCGATGCTACCGTCAGCAATAGCGCGGTTGATCTTCACAAGGTCCTGATAAACGACGCGACCAGCGCCAATGTTGAGGTGACCTACCTCGCTGTTACCCATCTGACCGTCGGGCAGACCAACGTTCTCACCGCTTGCCTGCAGCTGGCTGTTGGGATAGTTAGCGATAAGACTGTCCCAGTAAGGAGTGGGAGTACTGTAAATAACATTGCTCTTGGCCTGAGGACCTACGCCCCAGCCATCAAGAATCATCAGTAAAGCTTTCTTTGCCATAGTTCTATTTTGTAGTTTTTATATATTTTCTATTTCAACCTACAAAGTTACGATTATTTTGACGAAAACGAAAACGAAAACAAAACTTTTTCGTCGCTCTTTTCATATTGCAGCCAGTGCGTAATATCGGCAATAGCCCATAACACTTACTGAAGGGCTGCTGCCTCGGTGAAGGCATCCAAGATGATGGTGGGGCGATGATCTTTGAATGCACCCAGAGGGTACTGGCCCTCAAGTTCGGGAGCCCAGTAGAACACTCCGTGACAATGTCCATCACAGTCGTTCATGGCGGCATTGATGATGGCCTTCATTATCGCCTTGCCCTCAACGGGTTTGGCCACCTCGACACCAGTCTCGACTATCATGGTTTCGACACCATATTTCTCGCTGATACGCTTTAGGTTGGCAGGGAAGTCCCTGAGTGTACCGTGATAGTCGGTCTCTAGTTTTGAGTCTATGTCCCAGTAGGGATATACACTCACGCCTATCATATCAAACTGGGTCTTGTATTTCCTCAATCCGTCGAATATAAAGTCATATCGCTTGGGATCGCAAGCACAGTCAAGGTGTATAATAACAGTTGCATCGGGGTACACTTTTTTCACCGCCTTGTAGCCGGCCTGAGTGAGTCCGGCATATTGCTTCATATTGTCTTGAGCCTTTCCCATGGGCCACAGGAATCCGTTAGTGGTTTCGTTGCCCACTTGTACCCACTTTACATCTATGTTGTGTTGCTTGAGCAATTGCAGCGTCTCCTGAGTGTGACGAGCGAGTGCTTTCTTCATCTGCTTGTAGTTTAGGTACTTCCACGCATCTGGAATGTTTTGCTTTGCGGGATCGGCCCACCAGTCGCTGTAATGGAAATCAATCATCACCGGCATATCGAGAGCCTTGGCACGCAACGCCATCTTGAGCACATCCTCTTTATTGCTGAAACCACGCTTGGGATTGACCCATACACGCAAGCGGATGGCATTCATGCCCAGTTCTTTCATAAGTGCGGTGTTCTCGCGAGGTTCGCCGGCTGCATTATATAGCTGAACTCCCTTAGCCTCAAGCTCGGTAGTACCGCTAATGTCGGCCCCTAACCAAAACTTGTCGCTCGCCGACAACTGTAAGGCAACAATACTTGCTATCAAAAATAATACTTTTTTCATACATCCAAAATCTTTATCGAATACAAAGATAGTAAATAAAAACGAAAAACCGCGGCATCCTGGCGGATACTGCGGTTCTATTCGTTTGTCAAGCTGTTGCTTACGCTTCCTTCTTAACGATACGACGCTCTTTGATACGAGCCT
This sequence comes from Candidatus Sodaliphilus fimicaballi, assembly GCA_018065165.1. GTDB lineage: Bacteria > Bacteroidota > Bacteroidia > Bacteroidales > Muribaculaceae > Sodaliphilus > Sodaliphilus fimicaballi. The sequence goes on from JAGHTV010000286.1 coordinate 2,660, forward strand.
TCTTACCAGTAAGTTTGCGCAGGTAGTACAGTTTAGCGCGACGCACTTTACCGTGCTTGTTGATAACGATGCTGTCGATGAAAGGTGACTCGATGGGGAAGATACGCTCTACACCGATGTTGTCACTGATCTTGCGAACTGTGAAACGCTTCTTAGCGCCTTCGCCAGAGATCTTGATTACAACGCCACGATACTGCTGGATACGCTCCTTGTTACCCTCCTTGATGCGGTAAGCCACTGTAATAGTGTCACCGGGGAAGAATTCGGGAAGTTCCTTACCTGTAGCAAATGCTTGTTCTGCAACTTTAATTAAGTCCATTGTATTATTTTGATTTATAGTTATTTGTCTCGTGCAACATTCGCAAGCCACTCGGTTTTCTTGTCCAGAGGTTGCACAAAAGCGGTGCAAAATTACAAAAAATAATTTATATGACAATGAATTAACTTGATTTTTTACTCACAAAATGTGGTATGTTATTGCTCAAAATGCTATTCATATACATTTATTGATTTGACACATTAAAATATAATTGCTATCTTTGCATCAAATAACAAGCTACAAATATGAAACTAGAGAGCATTAAGCAAGCGCTTAACAAACTGTCGTTCCGCACCGGTGTCATAGTGCTGGTGATGTGCATACCCTGCTACATCATTTCGTTTGCACAGATGGCATTGCCCATTTCGGTTGAGACAAAGGCTGTGTTGTGGTTCATCTTCTTTGGGTTGGCAAAAACCTTCCAATATGGAGGACTAACAATTCTGGGCGTTGACGGATGGAAACGACTTAAAGCATATTTCTCGAAGAAGCAAAATCAATAATCCCAGAAACTTCATTAGAACAAATAACTATATTTTATTTCTCATTGGCATGATTTGTACTAGAATCTAATAATTGCCCTAATGAACCTTATGGAATAATCACCGACTTAAACAGATGCTTATCTCTCATTTTATCATAACAACAATAGTGCTAGTGGTTGTATTCACGGCAATGATACTGATCCCGCTTGTCAAGAATCCCGTGTGGTGGATACACGATTTTCCGCAGGACATACAAGAGGAATACTTCAAGACTCACGAGCGTATACCTGCAGCATTCTTTTCAAAAACCGTGCTTATAAAGAAAGGTTGTGCCCTGTTGCTAGTGTTGGCACTGTTTATGGGTATAATCAGGTGGATAGGAGCCAACTCGTTTTGCGAGGCATTCCTTGTAACCTACGGATTATGGTTTATCATTAACTGGTATGACTGTTTCATTCTTGACTGGATATTCTTTGCTAACATTAAGGCCGTTCGACTTCCTGGCACCAAACATGGACAAGGCGTATCACCAAAAGAAGTATCACTTCATTCGTGCAATATATGGCATGGGCATAGGGGTAATACCCAGCCTTGCAGCAGCAGGCATATATGCCCTGATAATCTTATAGAGTAATAGCAACATACATTTGTCCCTAGTATGTCTAAAACGCGGACTTTCAGCCCGCACTAGTTTTGTCTATCCCTTTCCGAGGCCTACTCTCGCTATCGCTCGCTACGACCCTACGCATGTTGACAGAGGTTCGCTGGTCGCGGCACGGGCTTCGCCCACTTACCGCTGCTCACTCTGCCGAGCTCGCTACGCTCGGT
>JAGHTV010000494.1 GCA_018065165.1 Candidatus Sodaliphilus fimicaballi
GTTTCATAAATACTTTAGAATTATACGTATATTGATTTGTTTAAGGGTCTAAATTTCGTATCACTTTGCCTTGAAGGCATAAACAATTACATGGTTGTAAACCTGTCCGGGCTCGAGAACCTGTGACGGGAAATTGTCGTGGTTGGGAGCATCGGGCATACCTTGACACTCAATGGCAACGCCATCATAGTCGTTGTAGCTGCGGCCACTCTTGCTCACGGGGCTACCACCCAGCCAGTTGCCAGTGTAGACCTGAGCAGCGGGTTGTGTTGTTGAAACCTCGAGAACACGACCACTGGGCTCGTGAGTGAGCACAGCAACCTTCTTGAGCTCGCCAGCCTTGTAATCGTCAACTACATAGCAGTTGTCATATCCCTTGCCATAGTTGAGCGCGGGGAAATCCTGCTTGATGTCCTGACCAAGGGTCTTAGTTGCAGTAAAGTCCATGGGAGTACCAGCTACAGGAGCCATCTCGCCTGTGGGCACGAGAGTGTCGTCGGTGGGAAGGAAACGAGAGCAAGCCATCTGGAGCTTGTGCTCGAGCACTGAGCCACTGTTCTCACCTGCCAGGTTGAAGTAGGCATGGTTAGTGAGGTTGATGATGGTCTTGGCATCGCACTGGGCACCCAGGGTAATCTTGAGCTCGCAGTCGTCGCTCCAGTCATACTTATCTGTTGCATCGAGGTTGCCGGGATAGTTCTCGTCGCCATCGGGGCTGTGAAGAGTGAACACTACAGTGTCGCCCTCGAGAGCAGCATTCCAAATGAGGTTGCAGAAGCCCTCGGGACCACCGTGCAGAGCGTTGGGACCATTGTTGATAGCGAGTTGATATTGCTTGCCATCGAGAGTGAACTGTCCCTTGCATATGCGGTTAGCGTAACGGCCAGGAGTCTTGCCAGCGCAAGGACCGTCGCCAAAGTAATCGGTAGCATCGGCATAACCCAGAACAACATCGGCCATGACGCCGTCCTTGTCGGGGACACATGCTGCTACAATACCTGCACCCAGTGACGAGAGTGTAACGCTCGCACCAGCTGCGTTAGTAAGAGTATAAAGGGTTATCTCGCCCTTAGACGAGATAACCGTATTTTTTTCAATCTTCATTAGTCTTCAACTTTGTGAGCACCGTCGCTGATAACTACGGGATAGATAACGGGCTCGTGACCATACTTCTCGTTGAACTTAGCCTTAACAGTCTCGATGAATGAATCATAGAGGTCGTCCTTCACGAGCTTGATTGTACAACCGCCGAAGCCGCCACCCATGATGCGTGAACCTGTAACGCCACATTCCTTAGCAACATCGTTGAGGAAGTCGAGCTCTACGCAGCTTACCTCGTAGTCCTTAGACAGACCGTTGTGAGTCTCGTACATGCGAGCACCTACAGTCTCAAAGTCGCCCTTCTCAAGAGCCTCACATACATCGAGTACGCGTTGCTTCTCACCGATGACGAAGCGTGCACGCATGTAGTCTTCCTCGCTGATCTCAGCCTTAACAGCCTCGAGCATAGCGAAGTCAGCATCGCGCAGGGTTTCCATACCCAGTTTAGCAGCTACGCGCTCGCAAGACTCGCGACGCTTGTTGTAGGGAGAGTCAACGAGCTCGTGCTTAACCTTAGAGTCAACCAGGACGAGCTTGTAGCCCTTAGCATCGAAGGGGAAGTACTCGTGCTCGAGTGAACGGCAGTCGAGACGCATGAGGCAGTTCTTCTTGCCAAATACTGAAGCGAACTGGTCCATGATACCACAGTTTACACCGCAGTAGTTGTGCTCGGTTGACTGGCCGATGAGAGCGAGTTCAAACTTCTCAATCTTGTTGTCGTTGAAGAGGTCGTTGAGAGCAAAAGCGAAGCAAGACTCAAGAGCAGCCGATGAAGAGAGACCTGCGCCCAGGGGTACATTGCCTGCAAATACAGTGTCAAAACCCTTTACAGTGAAACCACGCTTGATAGTCTCGCGGCATACACCAAAGATGTAGCGTGCCCATTGCTCCTTGGGAGCGTCTTCCTCGTTAAGGCCAAACTCGCAGTAAGAGTCGAGGTCGGCACTGTAAGCGCGAACCTTGTCGGTACCGTTTACATTGATTTCAGCAGCAATGTACTTGTCGATTGCTCCGGGGAAAACGAAACCACCATTATAATCGGTGTGCTCGCCAATAAGGTTAATACGACCGGCAGATGCATACATTACACCATTAGTGCCAAATTTCTCGTTGAATAATGCTTTAATTTTTGCTTCCATTATAATTAGTTTTTAATGATTTATTTTCAGCACGAATTTACTAAAAATAATCGAAACAACACGGATATTGAACAAAAAAATCATTTTTTGGCACGATTGTGCACCTTTTTGCACGAGGGTAGACACCTATATAGCCTAAAGACTATATAGAAAGGTGCAATATGGCATCATTTCAATGGCTCGGGATTGCGGTAGGTGTCGTCGGGCAGGTGCTGGATGTAGCCCTCGTCGACCAGGAAAGCAAGCATCTGGACAACCTCGTCCTTGGGGAAAGAGAGTGTCTCGACAAACTCCTCGATGCGGCGAGGCTTGACCTGCGCCATGTAGAGTATGCCTTGCTGTACATCGGTTGTAGTGTGATTGTCACGCTTGCGACGCTCGATGCACGCATCACAGTGACCGCAGTCGCCATGGTCCTGCTCGCCAAAGTAGCTGAGCAGTGCAGCCTCGCGACAATGCAAGTGAGGCGAGGTGTAATTGAGCACCGCTTCTACCCTCTCCTGCATGCGTTGCTTGAGGTCCTCGTATATGGCCTTGGGGAATACGAGATAGCGTGGTTCCTCGCGTGATGTGGGGAAATAGATGTAAGGAGTGCGCTTGCGGGGCACATAGTGCATGATGTGCTGGCGATTGAACTCAAGCAGGCTGCTGTATATGGTCTCTTGGTCGATGCCAGTGCGATAAGAAATCACATCCTCGTTGATGAAAACATAGTCGGCAAAGAGACCTGTGTACATGCGCAATATGGCCTGCAGCACACGGTCGGCCCCAGGAGTTTCGGTCCTGAGGTCATAGAGTTCATTTTTATCGGCCAGTATCATCACACGCGACTGGGTGTCGACTTCCTCGATGAAGTTGATATAGCCCGCACGGGTGAGTATGTTCAAGGCATTGTGAGTGGGCAGCACTGGCAAGTTGAATGTGCGACAAAAAAGGTTGAAGTTGAAGTCGTACTGATGGTCGTAGCCACTACCTACAGCCAGGTGCAAGAAGTTGCAAGCCCTCTCGTAGACGCTGCAAATAAAATCCCTCTCGGGGAAAGAATCGGTGATGTGGCGATGCAGCGAGCGAGAATCGGTTGGCGATGTCAGCAACACAACATATGACCGCTTGCCGTCGCGACCGGCACGACCTGCCTCCTGATAGTACTCCTCGAGCGAGTTGGGCACATCGATGTGTACCACTACCCTAACATCGGGCTTGTCGATGCCCATACCAAAGGCATTAGTAGCCACCATTACGCGGCACTCATCGTTCTTCCACTTGTTTTGCTTGTCCTCCTTCTCCTCAATGTTCAACCCTGCGTGATAGTAATCGGCCTTGATGCCATTGCGGTTGAGTTCGTCACTAATGAGCTTGGTGCGCTTGCGGCTACGCACATACACAATGCCTGTGCCTGGCACACGCTGCATGATGTGGACAAGCTCGGCAAGCTTCTCGCTGGTGTGACGCACCACATAGGAGAGATTGTCGCGAGCAAAGCTCTTGCTAAACACATTGGGTTGCTTAAATGCTAGGCGCTGCATGATGTCGTTGACCACAGTAGGTGTGGCAGTAGCCGTGAGCGCCAGCACAGGAACTTGTGGGAAAAGCTTGCGAACCGAAGCTATATTGAGGAACGAGGGACGGAAGTCATAGCCCCACTGCGATATGCAGTGAGCCTCGTCGACAACGATAAGACACACCGGCATGCGCTTGAGATGATCGAGGAAGGACTGCGAAGCCAGACGCTCGGGCGAGATGTACAGGAACTTGCAGTTGCCATACATACACTTTTCATAGGCGCGTCGCACCTCGCCCACCGTGAGACCCGCATGCAAGTATGTAGCCTTGATGCGTCGCTCAATGAGGTTGTCGACCTGATCCTTCATGAGCGAGATAATGGGCGTAATGACAAGGGCAAGTCCATCCATTGCCATAGTGGGCACCTGGAAAGTGATAGACTTGCCTCCGCCTGTGGGCATCAAGCCGAGGGTGTCTCGCCCCTCAAGCACCGAACGTATAATATCGCCTTGAAGTGGTCGAAACACCTCGTAGCCCCAGTATTTCTTAAGTATTTCGTTAATCGAGAGCTTGCTCGGCATCGTCAGGAAGTTTAATGCCCTTAACTTGCAGTTGCAGCGTAGTAGAGTTGCGATGCTTGCTCTCCTCTACTGTGTAGCAGATATCGAAAGGCTTGCCTTGCTTGATATAGTCAAAGTACTTGGCCATACCGAAGGCGATACCATTCATGATGCGGTCGCTCTTGCTGTCGACGAGTTCGAGCTTGATGTGCTCCAATTTGCGTCCCACGAGCTTGCTGGTGCCAAAGTCGGTCACATTGTGAGTGACAAAGACGGGCTTCTGGTTCTCGGGGCCAAACGGGTTGAACAGTCGCATGTTGCGTAAGAAATCAGTGTTGATTTCTTCAAACGACAGCTCGGCGTCGATATCCATTGATGGAGTTACCTGCTCATCGTCGATATGTTTCTCGACATACTCGGTGAAACGGCGACGGAACTCGGGAATGTTCTCTTCCTTGAGGGTGAGTCCCACAGCGTTAGTGTGACCGCCAAAGTTCTCGAGAAGGTCGCGACATGACTTGATGGCCGAGTAGACATCAAAACCGCGAACCGAGCGTGACGAGCCGGTAGCAAATCCGTTGCTGAAGGTAAGTACAACCGAAGGCTTGAAATACAACTCGGCCAGACGCGATGCCACGATGCCAATGATACCCTTGTGCCAGCTGGGATCGTAGATGACAATGGGTTTCTTGCCATCGAGCTTCTGAATGTGACGCTCGATGATCTCGTTAGCCTCGATGGTGATTTGGTGGTCGAGTTCCTTACGGTCGCGATTGTACTGGTCGGTGCGCTTGCTTATTTCATAAGCATGCGACGAGTCGCGAGTAACGAGCAACTCTACCGACTCCTGACCACTCTCCATGCGGCCCGACGCATTGATGCGAGGACCAATCTTGAAGATGATGTCGCTGATGGTGAGTTCCTTGTTGCTGAGTCCGCACAGGCGAATGATGCTGCGTAGTCCCACATTGGGGTTGTTGTTCAATCGACGCAGACCAAAGTAAGCCATCACACGGTTCTCCCCCACGAGGGGAACTATGTCGGCTGCAATGCTCACGGCAAGCAAGTCGAGCATACTCTCCAGGTCATACATGTTGTTGATACCATTACTCTTGGCAAACGCTTGCATGAACTTGTACCCCACACCACAACCCGAGAGTTCCTTGAAAGGATACTGGCAGTCGGGCTGCTTGGGATTGAGAATAGCCGCTGCGTCGGGCAAGACATCGTCGGGCACATGATGGTCGCACACGATGAAGTCTATGCCTTTAGCCTTGGCATAGGCGATTTCGTCGATTGCCTTAATACCGCAATCAAGCACAATAATGAGTTTTACTCCAATCTTCTCGGCATAGTCAATGCTCTGCAATGAGATACCATACCCCTCGTCGTCGCGGGTGGGTATATAGTACTCCATGTTGGAGTAAAAGTTTTGAAGATACTTGTAGACCAGAGCGACTGCAGTGGTGCCATCTACATCGTAGTCGCCAAAGATCATAATCTTCTCTTTAGCCCCTAACGCCCTGTTGAGACGGTTCACGGCCTTTTCCATGTCCTTCATGAGGAATGGATCTGGCATTTGGCTTAGCGATGGAGAGAAGAATGCCCGAACATCCTCGGGTGTCTTCAAACCACGCATCACCAACAGCCGTGCGATAGCCGGGCAATTGGGAAACTGTTGTTCCAACTGCTTGACTATCTGTTGTTCTTGGGATGTCAGAGGTAAGTAATTCCATTTACTTATCATTTATGTTGTTCTTTTTTATGTGCTTGGGGACCACTGCGCTCTCTTGCGCCAGTGGGATATGTAGGAATATAGCAAAAGTGGTGTCGCGAGTGGCGACACTGCTTCAGTAAATATACACCTTATCATGGAGCGCCCCGCGTCATTTACAGGACCTCCAAATGGTGCTAACCTATATATCGACAATAAGTTAGGAATGTCGACAGGTATCAAAGATCGTTATTGTCCAGCACACATACTGGGCAATGTTGCTATATTTCCTTACAAAGTTACTGAAAATGGTATGTTTTTCAAAGTGTTTTTTTATTCAATTTACATCCGTCAACTTTTTTTCACAATTTTTATATCAACTATACAGTAATAGTAACTATACAGCAATGGGGATTATCTCGCGCATATCACGCGAATCACGCAGATTACGAAATAACCATATATAGTTCGCCTATGGCTCACAACGCACACCTTACAGCGCGCTTAACTGTCGGCGCATCTCTCCCCCGGGGCCTGCGCTGCGCTCCGACCTCGGTTATAGTGCACTTGCCAGCGCACAACACGCACCTTGCGGTGCTTCATACTTCATTCGCTTATGCTTGGGGATTTTACAAATGATATTGGCGAATAGTAAAAAAAAGAGCCAGGGACTTGCGTCTCTGGCTCGATGGCGTTATAGTATGTTTATTTTTATTTTGCCATGTGTACGTCGAGTTGTGGGAAAGGGAAATGCAAGTCGTGCTTGGGCAGTTCGTTGTAGATTGCCTCGTAGATGTTGAAATAAACATCCCAGTAGTTTTCGCCTTGGCACCAGCCACGAACGATGAGGTTTACAGCGCTATCGCCAAGACCGCCAACGGTCACTGTAGGAACGCACTCGGCATTCTTAACACACAGAGGCTCAGCGTCGAGAACTGCAAGAAGGACCTCGCGTGCCTTAGCAACATCGTCGCCATAAGAGATACCTACATTCCACTCTACGCGACGATACTTCTCGGTTGAGAAGTTAGTGATAGTATCGGTTGACAGGCCGCCATTGGGAATGCTGATGCGCTCGTTGCTAGGAGTAAGGATAACGGTGTTGAAGATTTGGATTTCCTTAACTGTACCTGAGTTGCCACCTGCAACGATGAAGTCGCCCACCTTGAAGGGTTTGAGCAGCAGGATGAGAACACCACCGGCAAAGTTTTGCAGTGTACCGCTCAATGCCAAGCCAATAGCAACACCTGCCGAAGCAAAGATTGCGATGAACGAGCTAGTCTCAATGCCCAGGATAGCAACAACAGTGATGATGAGCAAGAACAGCAGAGTAACACGCAACAGGCTCAGGAGGAATGTAGTGAGACTGGGCTCAACTTTCTTTTTCTCCATGATGGCACGCAGCATCTTGTGCAACTTGTTGATGATAAATTTACCTGCAAAGAATACCGCGAGAGCAGCAACCAGTCGCAAACCGAATGTCATAACTGCACTTGACATGCTAGTGAGCAAGCCACCCCAGTCAATGCCACTTACGGTGTTTACGAGTTCAGAAGGATTAGAAACTGCTGTTTCGACAGCTGCACCTACAGCACCTGTTGTTTCCTTGATGCCGTTAACTGTTGCCGAGTCGGCTGCCGCAGGGTCAACCTGCAAGAGAATGTTTAATAAATTCATTGTTTATAATTTTGATGTTTAGTAAGTTATCTAACTTATAACGAGTCGCTCGATGGTTCGACATGAATGAAGATTTGTGATTCATGACCGAAGCGTTCGCGCAGGTTGTCCTCGGCCTTGATGGTCATCTCATGAGCAACAAGTACTGAGATGTGAGGATCGACCACGATGTGAACATCGATAATCACGCTGCGACCATTGCGACGGGTCTTGAGTTCGTGTACATCGTCAATGCCATCGACGGCCATTATCAAGGCTCTTATCTCGTTACACTCGTCCTGGGGCAATGACGCCTCCATGAGTTCGTTAACGGCAGTGAGCATCATCTTTACTGCCACAAAGAAGATGAACACACTGATGATGCAACCAGCCAGCGGGTCGAGTATCACCCAATTGTTGCCCATATAGATAGCGCCAGCAATACCCACCAGCGAACCTATTGACGAGATGGCGTCGGTGCGATGGTGCCAAGCATTGGCCAGCACGGCCTGACTCTTGACCTCACGCCCCACACGAGCCGTCACCTGATATAGCACTTCCTTGATAAAGATTGATACAAGAGCCATGTACAAGGTTATCATGCCCGGACTCTCTAACGCATGGCCATGCAAGTGAGCATAAATGTCAGTGCTACCGTCGTACAATAGTTTAACTCCCACTAGGATGAGCATAGCACTCACGATGAGTGTGGCCAGTGTTTCAAACTTGCCATGACCGTAACCGTGATCGTTGTCGCCGTCCTTAGACGAAATCTTGACGAAAATCATCACGATGAAGTCGCTAACGAGGTCGGTGAGCGAGTGCACACCATCGGCCACCATTGCGGCACTATGGCCCACAAGGCCGGCAGCGACCTTAATGATGGTGAGCAGGCAGTTGGCCATAGCCCCTGCCATAGTAATGCGCATTATTTTAGTTTCTCGGGTCATAACAAGGAACAAAATTACTCAAATTATGTGAAAGCTAATGCAAAAAACAAAAATAAGTGCTATTTTTGCATCAAATATATACATAATGAAACGACTCCTTACAATAATAATATCACTTGCAGCGGTTGCAAGCAGCATCCACAGCCAGGTAATCACCAACATGGCCAAGGAGAACACCAAGATTGAAAAGGGTGAGAAACCGGGCAGCGACGAAGACCGTCTGTCGGTTCAGCCCATGGACATACAGCTTGACTCTACTGCCACCTATTATGTAATGATAGACTCGGCCCAAGCCTGTATAAAAAAACAGGACTGGAATGGTGCTGAGAACTACATACGCAAGGCCATTGCTGCCGAGCCCCATAACAACACAAACTCAATGCTGCTGTCAAACCTGGCTACGCTGCAACGCTATCAAGGCAAGCTGAGCGAAGCCATCAAGAACTACACGCTGGCACTGGACATGACGCCCAATGCCGTAACACTGCTACTGAACCGTGCTGCCGTATACATGCAGACGGGCGATATTGAGGCAGCAACCAACGATTTTCTCAAGGTGCGAGCACTCGACGACAAAGACATGGAGTCGCGTTACAGCCTAGGCATGCTAGCAGTGAACATGCACGACTTTGACAAGGCAGAGATGTATTTCAAGGAGATGAAGGCCGCCAACTCAAAGTCGGCACTAGCCAATGAAGGCCTGGGCATGCTGGCAAAGGAGAAAGGCGAGTATGCCAAGGCAGCACTACTGCTGAGCGAGGCCATAAAGAGCGACAACAACCCCACCCTGCTGGGTCATAGGGCCGACTGCTACCTCGTGCTCAAGCAGCTTAACAACGCTGCCGAGGACATACAGAATGCCCTCGAGCAGACGCCCGAAGACGGTTTCCTGTACCTGCTTCGCGCCAAGCTCAACAAGCTGCGCTTCAACAAGGAAGACATGAAACGCGACCTAGAACTCGCTGTTAAATATGGCGTTGACAAAGAAGTGGCCAACGCCCTGAAAGACTAACAACCACTACCCTACACCTCTATGATTAAACCTCTTGACTTCAATACGTCCATCGTGGGCATCAAGGCCTTCACGAGCGAGCGTGGCAACATCAATCCACGCAACAAGTACTCAGAGTTTAATGTGTGCAACTATACTGGCGACGATGCCCTGCATGTGCTTGACTGCCGCATGCAACTGTGCATGGAGCTGGGCATAGACATGGATAGCCTCATTATGCCCCACCAGACTCACTCAAGCAAGGTGGCGGTGATTGACGAGAAATACATGAGCCTTGACATTGACAAGCAAGAGACTGCACTCGAGGGAGTAGATGCCCTCGTTACCAAGCTCGACAGTGTGTGCATAGGCGTAAACACAGCCGACTGCGTGCCCATCGTGCTCGCCGACGAGAAGGCTGGCGTCATCGCGGCCTGCCATGCAGGCTGGCGCGGTACCGTGGCACGCATCGCAGCCAAGACCGTCGAGGCTATGGTAAAACAAGGTGCCCGGGCACAAAACATCAAGGCTGCGATGGGGCCATCGATATGCCAAGATTGCTTTGAGGTGGGCGACGAGGTGGTTGAAGCCTTCAGCAAGGCAAAGTTTGACACCAAAGTGATTGTAAAACGCAACACCGAGACTGGTAAGGCTCACATCGACCTACGCAAGGCCAATGCCCTCGTGCTGCAACAGGCAGGATTGACGGCAAGCAATATCAACAGCCAGTGCGAGTGTTCAAAGTGCAACAGCAAGCAGTACTTCAGCGCCCGCGTGATGGGCACCGACTCGGGAAGAACATTTACAGGAATTATCAAGGTGTAACCGAGGTTTCGATTGCATGATACTTCGAGGTTTCGATATTTCGATATTTCGATATAAAACATAGCATCGTGCTGGCAAATTGCTAGCACGATGCTATTGTAATTTATGGTTATCTAGGGGGGCTAGGTC